>NZ_JBRREI010000003.1:0-160654 GCF_056760195.1 Stenotrophomonas sp. STEN020 | reverse complement strand
ACGCTCGGTGGTGTCCTCGTACACGCCGTCGAGCCACAGCATGTGGAAGTGGATGTTGAGATTCAGCGCGCTGCCGAAGCGCTGGATCAGGGTCACCACGCCGCATTGCGCGCTGGCGTGGTCGACGCCGACTTGATCGGCCAACCAGCCGGCGATCACGCGCTGCACGATGCCCAGCACCGGGCCAATGGCTTCTGGCTTGCTGGCGAACAGGAAGCGCAACGGGTACGGGAAACTCAGCACCCATTGCCGCACCGGCCGCGGGCCGAACACCTCCTCCACCAGATGCCGCGCCGACTCGGCCATGCGCCGTGCGCCGCAGCTCGGGCACAGCCCGCGCTTCTTGCAGGAATACGCCACCAGCCTCTCTGCACGGCAGTGCTCGCACACCACGCGCAGGAAACCGTGCTCGAGCACGCCGCAGCGCAGGTAGGTCTCGAACTCCTCGCGCACATACTCGGGCAGCGAGCGGTCTTCGGCCTCAAGACGCGCGATGAAGTCCGGGTAGTGCGCCTGCACCAGCGAATACAGCAGCGTGCGCTCGGGACGGTGAGGCGCATAGCGAGCCGTGGGCAGATGCGCTGCCGGCGACGTTGCGTGCGCCACGGCATCCTGCAGCTGCGACACGGTCGCGGCGAAGCGCGGCACGAAACACTCCGGTGCAGGGAATGGCTGCTCAGGCTTGCGCCCGCCCCGGCCGGTTCATATCGGCCTTTATGAGCTGCACCTCACACCGCTGGAGCTGATCGACCGCATTGCCGCGCTGGTTCCCCCGCCACGCACCCACCGGCACCGCTATTTTGGCGTGTTGGCACCCAACTCGCCGCTCAGGGCTGCGGTGACGGCGCTGGCGACACCGGCGCAAGCCGCTCCCGTGCTGGGCGCGTCGATCAGCACGGGGGAGTGCGCGCCTGGTGTGGTACCGATGAGCAGCGCGCTGCCATCCCAGAGCGAGCCGGTGCTGCCCAAGCGTGCAGCGCACTACCTGTGGGCGGTGCTGATCGCCCGCATCTACGAGGTGTTCCCCCTCTTGTGTCCGCTGTGTGGCGGGCATATGCGCATCATCGCGTTCATTACGCACAGCGCTGACATCCGGCACATCCTGGACCACATCGGGGCAGATTCAGAGCCACCCCGCATCTCCCCGGCGCGCGGGCCACCGCTGTGGGATGACTGTAGTGATGCGCAGATGGATGACGAGGCGCAAACCGAGCCACCAGACTGGGACCTAGCGGCGCAACCGGCACCGGACTTTGAGGTCGATCAGCGCATCAGTTGGTGAATGAACAAAGCGGCGATTTTGACTTGCCGCGAACTGGCTCTGCGCCCGGTACACGCCGAGCGCCGCAAATCACTCTCCTGAACGCCAAACCCTGGTGGTGAACCTGACACCTGGGCGGGAAAATCGAGTGTCTCAGCCGGCTTGATGGCGCTTCCGCGGTGCGATACTTGGCCTCATGCGGTTAAAACGCCTATCCGTCTGCATGCATCGAGGGTTGACCCTAGTTCGAGATCGACGAGATTGCCGTCCTTGACGCGGTATTCGCGGTCATAGCCTTTGGCGATGAATGACTGGACTGCTTCTAGAACGTCGGTCACCTGGGAGGTCATGGAAGCACCTTCATCTTGAACTGGATTGGACACGCTCGCGCACAAAGCGCGCTGTGACTCGGCGGACGGAGAAGCTCGCGAAGTGCGTTACTCATAGCCACTTGGCCTTCTTGAAGCGCATGAATAGGAGAAGGCAGAACACCGCTATCACTCCGAGCACGACGAAGTAGCCATATGGCGTGTCCAGTTCCGGCATGTGCTTGAAGTTCATGCCATATATTCCGGCGATCGCCGTCGGGACCGCCAAGATCGCCGCCCAGGCCGCGAGCTGGCGAGTGACCACACCGATCCTTTGCGCTTCCAGAAGGCTGCTGGCCTCGAAGACCGTGGACAGGACAAGCAGGAGGCCGTCGACCATGGACTGCACGCGGTGGACATGGTCCGCGACGTCGTGGAAATATGGTGTCATTTCGGCGCTGATGCAGGGAAAGTGGCCGCGAACGAGCTTTCGCACCAGCTCGGCCATAGCCCCGAGCGTGCGCTGGAACCGCGTGAGTTCGGACCTTAGTTCGAAGATTCGCGCCACCTCTTCTGGCCCGAGGAAAGCGTGCAGCGACCGTCGCTCCATCGCCAGGACGTCGTCCTCGATCATTTCGAAGATGGGCAGATACTGGTCGACCACTCGGTGCAAGATCGCGTGCAGCACATAGTCGACACCCTTGCCGAACTGCGTCGGCGATGCCTCGAGTTGCTCCCGAAGTTTGCCCAGCGCTCCGGCATTGCCGTGCCGCACGGTGATAAGGTGATTGTGACCGGTGAAGATCGCCATCTTGCCGTAGCTGATCCGGTCGCCGACCAGCTCGGCGGTCTGGGCGACGACGTACAACTCATCGTTGTAGACCTCGAGCTTGGGCGGGCACAGCGGGTGCATGGCGTTGTCGATCGCCAAAGGATGGAGGTTATACGTCGTCTGGATCGCGCTGAGTTCGTCTGCGGTGGGCTCGCTAAGCGCGATCCAGCAGAAGCCCGAGCGATTCTCGTTTAGTTCGACGTGCTCATCGAGCCTGATTTCACGGACTCGCTTACCTTCGTTGTAATAATATGCGGCGATAATGGTCATGCAGGCCTCGCAGGAATTCGCAGGCCACGCTGTACAGCCGGTCGCGCCAGCCCGCGTTCGAGCCATGCCTGCACGTTCGAATAGCTGCTTAGGCCGAGGATGTCGCCCGCTGCGTAGAATTCGACCAGCGCATTCACCCAGCCAAACGTCGCAATGTCCGCGATCGAGTAATCATCGACAATCCATTCGCGGCCCTCCAGCCGGTGATCCAGGACCCCGAGAAGACGCCTGGATTCATCAACAAAGCGCTGCCGAGGTCGCTTGTCCTCATAGTCCTTGCCGGCAAATCGCAGGAAAAAGCCTAGCTGTCCGAAGGTCGGCCCAACGCCCGACACCTGAAAGAACACCCAGGCCAGAGTCTCGTACCGCTGGGCGGGTGTTGTTGAGATGAGCTGCCCCGTCTTGTCGGCCAGATAGATGAGGATCGCACCGGTTTCCCATATGCCAATGGGCTGGCCGTCAGGGCCAGCCGGATCGATGATCGCGGGTATGCGGCCGTTGGGATTCAACGACACGAACGCTGGATCCTTCGACTCGTTGTTCGAGATGTCGACGAAGTGGGGCTCATACGGCAGGCCAGTCTCCTCCAGCATCATCGAGACCTTGACGCCGTTGGGCGTGGGGGCCGCGTATAGTTGCAAGCGATCCGGATAAGATGCTGGCCAGCGCTGCGTGATGGTAAAGGAGGAGAGGTCTGTCATATCTGGATCCTGGCACTGCGACGGCGGCTGAATGGAATGATCTGCTTCAAGGCCGGGTTCGACGACCGCGTCGATTGACGCGGACGTCGGAGGTTGCGAACCGGATCGGCGCGGCACTAACGGCAGCGAAGCCTATTCCGCTGCAGCCCCGGCCGCAGGGCTCACATCGCCGGCCTCATGCCGCTTTGGAAGAACCCAGTCGGGACGGACGAAGTGGCAGGTGTAGCCGCCCGGCCGCTTCTCCAGATAATCCTGGTGATCGGGCTCGGCCTCCCAGAACTCGCCGACCGGCTGGACCTCGGTCACCACTTTGCCATCCCACAGCCCCGAGGCATCCACATCGGCGATCGTATCCTCGGCGACGCGCTTCTGCTCCTCGTCGACATAATAGATGCCCGACCGGTAGGAGAGCCCACGATCATTGCCCTGGCGGTTCAGCGTCGTCGGATCGTGGATCTGGAAGAAGAATTCCAGGATGTGCCGGTAGCTCGTCACTGTCGGGTCGAAGACAATCTCGATCCCCTCGGCATGCGTGCCGTGATTACGATACGTGGCGTTCGGAATATCGCCGCCCGTGTAACCCACACGGGTCGAGATGATGCCGGGCCGCTTGCGGATCAGATCCTGCATGCCCCAGAAACATCCTCCTGCGAGAACAGCGCGCTGATGCATGTTAAGCCTCCTCTACTTGATCGAGATATTCACCGTATCCCTCGGACTCCATCTCGTCGCGCGGGATGAAGCGAAGGGACGCAGAGTTGATGCAGTAGCGCAGACCGCCGCGGTCGGAAGGACCGTCCGGGAAAACGTGGCCCAGATGGCTGTCGGCGTGTACCGACCTGACCTCCGTCCGGACCATGCCGTGTGCACTGTCCCGCACCTCGTTCACGTTTGCCGGAACGATCGGCTTGGTGAAGCTGGGCCAGCCAGTACCCGAATCGAACTTGTCCGTTGAAGCGAACAGCGGCTCTCCCGACACTATGTCGACGTAGATGCCAGGCTCCTTGTTGTCGTTGTGCTCACCCGTGAAGGGCCTTTCGGTCCCCGAATCCTGGGTAATCCGGCGTTGCTCGGGGGTCAGGCGGTCAACTGCTGCCTGTGACTTCTCAAACTTCATGATAGTCTCCAATAATTAATCTAGAGAGCTCGACACACTGTCATTTATCTTTGCAGTCATTGCGCCGACTATAGCAGTGCGCCCCAGATTTATCCAATACGCTGCGCGTATAGTTTCCATAGCGCCGAAGCTCTTCACGTCGCTGCGGCAAGCAGCGCAGCGAACCCACCAGCGACAAGCGCGGTGCCAAGGTTGATGAGCTGCACCTCACACCGCTGGAGCTGATCGACCGCATTGCCGCCCTGGTACCCCCACCACGCACCCACCGGCACCGCTACTTTGGTGTGCTGGCACCCAACTCGCCGCTCAGGGCTGCGGTGACGGCGCTGGCGACACCGGCGCAAGCCGCTCCCGTGCTGGGCGCGTCGATCAGCACGGGGGAGTGCGCGCCTGGTGTGGTACCGATGAGCAGCGCGCTGCCATCCCAGAGCGAGCCGGTGCTGCCCAAGCGTGCAGCGCACTACCTGTGGGCGGTGCTGATCGCCCGCATCTACGAGGTGTTCCCCCTCTTGTGTCCGCTGTGTGGCGGGCATATGCGCATCATCGCGTTCATTACGCACAGCGCTGACATCCGGCACATCCTGGACCACATCGGGGCAGATTCAGAGCCACCCCGCATCTCCCCGGCGCGCGGGCCACCGCTGTGGGATGACTGTAGTGATGCGCAGATGGATGACGAGGCGCAAACCGAGCCACCAGACTGGGACCTAGCGGCGCAACCGGCACCGGACTTTGAGGTCGATCAGCGCATCAGTTGGTGAATGAACAAAGCGGCGATTTTGACTTGCCGCGAACTGGCTCTGCGCCCGGTACACGCCGAGCGCCGCAAATCACTCTCCTGAACGCCAAACCCTGGTGGTGAACCTGACACCTGGGCGGGAAAATCGAGTGTCTCAGCCGGCTTGATGGCGCTTCCGCGGTGCGATACTTGGCCTCATGCGGTTAAAACGCCTATCCGTGTCCGTATATTGGCCCAAGGGGACCACTCGCAGGGGATACTTGATGCAACAGGACGACGACGCTGCACTCGCTTCCGGTACTACATCCGATGGCTGGTTCACCCGGCTCCGGCGTTCGCTGCTGGCGCGCCTTGGCAATACCGGGCTCGTGCTGGGGACGTTGTTCTTCGCCGCCTCGCTCACGCCCAGCCTCACGCCACGGATCACGGTCGCGCAGGCGGTGCTGTCGGGCATGTGCCTGGCCGCCGGCTACGGCCTGGGCGTGCTGCTGCGCTGGCTGTGGGGATACCTGGAGCTGCCGCTCCCCGGGCCGGCGGGACAGCCGCGTCGCCGCCGTATCGCGGTCGTCGCCTGCGCGGTCATCGCCGCGCTCGCGCTTTGGCGCAGCCAGCATTGGGAAAACATCGTCCGCGAACTGATGCACCTGGCTCCCGCCGGTCCATCGCGCATCCTGGGCGTACTCGCGGGTGCGGCGGTCGTGGCGCTGCTGCTGGTCGTGCTGGGCCGCATCGCGCTGATGATCATCAAGGCGGTGATGCGCCTGGTCACCCGCAAGGTGCCGCGACGGATCGCGCACGTGGTCGGTGCGATCGCCGGCGTGCTGCTGCTGGTGGGCCTGGTCAACGGCGTGATCCTGTCCTCGTTGCTGGACACCCTGGACGCCTCCTATCGCCAGGCCGATGCACTGATCCCGCCCGACATGCCGCCGCCGACCGAATGGGACAGCCCCGGCAGCGCGCAGTCGCTAGTGGCCTGGAACCAGCTCGGGCGCATGGGCCGGCGCTACGTCGATGCCCGCCCCACCGCCGACGAACTCGCCGCCTACGCCGGTCCCGGCGCCAAGGCGCCGCTGCGCGTGTACGCGGGCCTGCCCACCGGCGACACGCCCGAAGAGCGCGCCCAGCTGGCGCTGGAAGAACTCAAGCGCGTCGGCGGCTTCGAGCGCAAGGCGCTGATCATCATCACTCCGACCGGCACCGGTTGGGTCGACCCGTCCGGCATCGACGGCATCGAATATCTCTACCGCGGCGATGTGGCCAGCGTCGCGGTGCAGTACTCGTACCTGTCCAGTCCGCTGACGCTGTTCCTGGATCCGGATACAGGCGGGGTCACCGCGCGCGCACTGTTCCGCGAGGTCTACGGCTACTGGCGCACGCTGCCGCCCGAGCGGCGGCCGAAGCTGTACCTGCACGGCCTGAGCCTGGGCGCGCTCAATTCGGAACGCTCGTTCGAGATGTTCGAGCTGCTCGGCGAACCATTCGATGGCGCGGTCTGGAGCGGACCTCCGTTCGCCGCCAGCAAGTGGGCCGGGCTGACCCGCTCGCGCAATCCCGGTTCGCCGGTGTGGCTGCCGCAGTTCCAGGACGGCTCGTTCGTCCGCTTCATGAACCAGGACGGCAGCTCCACCCCGCCCGGCACGCCGTGGGGCCCGATGCGCGTGGTCTACCTGCAGTACGGCAGCGACGCGGTGACGTTCTTCGACCGTCACAGCTTCTTCCGCGAACCGGAATTGCTCGATGCCCCGCGCCCGCCGGACGTATCCCCGGCGATGCGCTGGTATCCGGTCGTGACGATGATGCAGATGGCAATGGATACTTCGCTGTCGATGAGCGCACCAATGGGTTTCGGCCACGTCTACGCGCCATCGCACTACATCAACGCCTGGCTGGAAGTCACCGGCATCGACGACTGGTCGCCCGAAGACGTGGCCCGCCTGCAGCGCCACCTGGATGAGCGCCGGGCCGAAGAGCTGTCCAAGGATGGCGGCGAGGAGACCGTGGACGGCTGAACGTCGACGGTCTTGCGTGGACCGGCACCCTCAGTACATCCCGACCATGTTGAGGAACCAGCCCTCGTGGTCGTAGTCGAAGTCGGTCAGGTCGTCGCTGAACTCGGTGAAGTTGTAGCCGGCGCCGATGCGGAAGTTCTTGCCGATGTCGCGGTCCAGTCCGACCAGCCAGCCCTGCCGCGTGCCGCCGGCCTGCACGTCCAGCCAGCGGTATTCGGCCAGCGCGTGCCAGGCGTAGACCACCTCGTAGCGCAGCTGTAGCGCGGCGAAGTCGGTGGCCGAGTCGAACCACGGCCCGCTGCCGCGTCCGTAGCGCACCTCGCCCTCGCGCCGGGCGAGCTTGCCGGCCACTTCCCAATGCTGGTCGTGGCGGTAGACGCCTTCCACCGACAGCACCTGGGTTTTCTGGTCGTAGTCCTGCTCGCGCTGGCCCAGGCTGGAGAGGTCGTACAGGTAGGTGTAGCGGCCGAACATTTCCCAGCGCGCGCTATCCCACGGCCGCCAGGCGAAGCCGGCGTTGCCTTCGATGAAGCGCGCGTTCGCCAGGCGGTCGCGATGGTCGTCGGTGTCGGCGTAGTTCAGCCGGCCGGCGATGCGGAAGCGGGTATAGGAAGTTCAACCGCCCTTTTTTGCGAGTCTGGCGGGTAGGAAGCGGCCGCGCAAGCGCCGCTTTGGGCACAGATCGGGCACAGATCGGGGGTTCATGCGTGGGTTTTCGACATCGCGGGGCCACGCAGCGGCTCAGTGCGTAGCCATTTCTCACCGAATCCCGGCACAGGGCCGAGCGCAGCCCTGCGGGGTCGTGGCCGCATCGGATCGGACTCTGGCTTGGCTGCCGGCTGTGTGGCCGGCACCTCGTCACGCGGCCGGCGGCGGCGCGCGCGCTGCGGGCCGGTAGTGCGCTTGCTCCAGCGCGCCGTGCTTCTCGAAGTGGGCGAGGATGGCGCGGATGGCGGTGGGTTCCTCGATGCTGGCGACGATCCGTACCGCGCCGCCGCAGTGGGCGCAGGTGGTGATGTCGATGGAAAAGACCCGCTTGAGCCGTTGCGCCCAGCTCATCGCACGGCGCTTCTGCTCGGGGCTGCGCGGCTCGTCGTGGGCGCTGACGTTGACCACTTCCGGGCCCAGGCGCAGGAGCAAAGGGCACGCGAGCAACGTCAGCACGAACAGGCCCTTCAGGCGTTGCAGGTCGAACTCCGCCAGGCCGCGGACCAGGTCACCGCCAAGAACGCGGAGCTGCTGAGACTCAATCGTGATAACGGCCGCCTGCTTGAACAGACCACGCACCAGCAGAAGGCGTTGACGGAGGCCGAACGCGAGGTCCGCAAAGCTCGTGAAGAACTGGAATCCTTGCGACCGCTTCCGGCACAAGTGACATCCCTCGAACAGCGAACGGCAAAGGCGATCACAGACGCAGAGGTGCTGCAGTCCCACCTGGACCAGGCGAGATCGCAACTTGAGCAAACGCGCCGAGAGCTACGCGATTCCGAACTCGAACGCGAGCGAACCCAGGCTCGGTTTGAAGGCATGCAGGCCGCGTGGGCTCAGCGTGATGCGACATTGACGCCGGCGACGGAGCCCGTCGAGCGCACCGGCAAGCGTCGCGTGCGTCCGCCTGCAGCCGAAGAGGCGACCCAAGACCTTCCTCTGAAGTAATGGGCGCCAGCGGCGCGGCGAAGGAACACAACGTCTCACTGATCTGCGGTGGCGAAATTGCTGCAGCGACAATCGGTTACCGAAGATTGTCGGACTTTTCCCGAATTAACGGCCAACCCTCGGTAACGGTGTTCATGTGAAATCTCCTGTCCCACAAGGGGACCTTGTTCAAACAATGGAAGACATAGTGAAAAGGTTGGGAAGTCAGTCGTTGCTGTGCATGGGCGCTCTCCTTGGGTGTTGGGCTCCGCAGGGGCCGCGAAGCCCTTCGCGGCCATGGGCAGCAGCTGGGGCCGGCGCGGGTGCGCCGTCAAGGGAGGAAGCGAAGGCGCTGGCGCGGCCCGCAGGCGCAGCCGAGGACACGGGCGCCGCAGCGGCCCTTGACGGGGGGAGCGCCCGCAAAGGCCAGGCAAGCCGGTGAAACCGGCGCGCAGGGGGTGCGAATCGCGCAGCACTGCCGGAGAGAAAGGGGTCGGCCCATTGGGTTGAGGGTCAACCCCAACAGCGCAGCACAGCATCAGAAAAGCGCCGCTCCCGCGATGTACGGGGCGGCGCCACAAGGCCTCAACGCAGCGTCAATCTGTCGCAGGCACCATCGCCTGCAGTTGTTCGATCACGCCAAGCTCGACAAAGACACACGGCTGCTCGGCCGCGACCGGAACGTTGAACACCCGGGCGAAGGCATCCCGCTTCAAATGCGCCAGCCGCCCGGTGCGGTACGCCTGATCAGGCTTCATCAGGCCCGAACCCGACGGCGTTCCGCTGCGCTGCGGATCGCATTCGACCAAGGCCACGAAGCCCTCCGAAAACAGGCGCTGGTGCTTGGGACACAGCCCCCAGCCCGTCGTCGTGTGGTGCTTCATGCTCGCGCGCAGGCGCCGGTCGAGCAAGATGTTGCCGGTATCAAAAGCAGTGCCGCACACCAGACAAAGCTGCTGCTCCAGCGAAACGTGTGATTTGTCGTCCATGACCAACTCCGGTGATCGGGCGGGATTGCCCGAGACCGGAAACGGCACGCCGCAGCGCAGCGGTCACAGGTTCGAAGACGGCCGAACGGCCGCCAGCGACCACAGGACGCGCAGACCTTGACAGCGAGAACGGTGTGCAAGGATGAAGGGATCAGCAAGCCAGCCCCACCACACAAGCAGGCACGAAACAGGCAAGCGCAGCGCGCAGGCCGGGGGCCCACCGACGGCCGGAGCGCGTCAGAGATCGGAGCCGAATGGCTGCGACCCGCAGGGGCGCGGGGCGCAGCCCGCAGAGCCCGACGGAGGTACGCCGAGACGCGAACGCCAATCTCTCGCACCAAACAACATCAAGTTCTGCGAGAACCACCGATGTCAAAGAACAAGCTACAAACGAAAGCAATGAATACACCTCGACCCAGCGGGCCAAAGCACAGTACGTACAGGTGGCGCCAGCCATGCGCTCGACCAAGGTTTCCCTCGTAGCCGCCTACACCAGACCCCATATTGCCGGGGACTTCTATACCGACAACCAGTTCGTCAGTCTCGTCACCGAAACCCCCGCGACTTCGGTGTATGCATGCTCGTTGTTCAGAATAACTGGCAGCTTGATTTGAACGGCAGCAATTCAACGCTCTTGGCTGAGTTTAATCAGGCGCTGACGGAACACCTGTTTCAGTCAGGCGTTCCGTCCCAGTCCGTGTTGGAGACGAACTCCGCCGCGTCGACCGCTTGAGCCAGACCCCCTTCGCGCACTGCAGCCCGTGCCAGTAGGTGAGAAGCCACCGGCAAGGTCGCCAGCAGAAAACCCAGGATCAGCAGCAGCCGCCAGGTCCAGGCCGTGTCCTGGGCCACGAGCAAGGCGCCCACGCACACGAGTGTCAGCGCCAACGTGCCCGCCTTCGTCGCCGCGTGCTGGCGGGCCAGTGCATCGGGCAACACGATCACGCCCCAGGCTGCGATCACCAGCAACACCGCGCCAGCAGCAAGCAGCAGCCCGCCCAGGGTCGTCATCATCGCCGCTCCTCCTGCGTATCGGACGGCGCCGACCGCTCGATCAAGCGTGCCCACCCCACCGTCCCCACGAAGCCGACCAGCGCAAGGCCGATGGCCACGTCGAGGAACACGGTGCGGCGGGTGGCCAGCGAGGCCGCAACGCACAGCGCCACGGCGGCCGCCAGGAAGATGTCGAGGGCCACCACGCGATCCGCATGCCGAGGCCCGCGCACGATGCGCACGGTGGCGATCAGGGTCGCGCACAGCGCCAGCAAGGTGAGCACCGCTGTGGCCCAGCCCACCGAGGCCGCGTTCAGCAGCCCGTTCATGCCGACTCTCCAAACCAGGCCAGCAGCGGCGGCTCGAAGTCGCGCCGGATGGCGTCGACCTCAGCCGCCGCGTTGTTCGCGTCGAGCACGTGCAGCACCATCTCCCGGCGCACCAGGTCGATGTCGATCACCGTCGTCCCCGGCGTCAGCGAGATCATGCAGCCCAGCAGCGCAGCGCCCTGTGGACTCATCGGCGCGAAGCCGATGCGCACGAAGGTCGCCACAGGCGGCGTGCCGATCACCAGGCCGCGCCGAATGATCGCGGCAACCGTTTGCACGCCCGAGGCGAGCATCGCCCAGCCAAAGCGCAGTGGCAAAAGGACGGCGGCGGTGAGCTTGTTCATGCGGCACGGCAATTCATGTGGCGGCTCCTGCGGTTCATTTCCGGCCCAGCGTCGCGGCCGCGGCCTGCGCGAACTCGATCAGTGTCTGGGGTGCAAATCCGATCGCAAGCGTCACGGCCGCCAGGCTGACCGTCGCCGCCCAGGCCGGTGCGAGCGCCACGCGCCGCGCTGGCCATACACCTTCCGCATCGGCCAAGGGATGGGGCTTCCAGAAGGCCTCGGTCCAGATCTTCATCATCGAGTAGAGCGTCAGCACGCTCACCAGCAGGGCCAGCGCGGCCCACGTGTAGCGCCCCTGTGCAAAGGCCTCCTGCAGCACCAGCAGCTTGGCCCAGAAGCCCGACAGCGGCGGAATGCCTACCAGCGACAAGGCCATCACCGCGAACAGCAGCGCCAGCATCGGCCGTGCGGCGGCCAGGCCACCGATGCGCCGCAGGTCGTAGCTGCCGGCCACGCTGGCCACCATGCCGGCGGTCAGGTACAGACTGGCCTTCACCAGGCTGTGGTGCAGCGTGTAGAACAGCGCCGCGGCATGGCCGGCCGGGCCGCCCAGTGCCACCGCCAGCAGCACGTAACCGATCTGGCTGACGCTGTGGAAGGCCAGGATGCGCCGTATGTCCCAGTGGTGCGCCGCGCCCAGCACACCAGCCACCATGGTGGCCACCGCCACCCAGCCCAGCACCTCGTACAGCGCCGCACCTTCGGGCATGAACACGTCGCCCAGCATGCGCAGCACGGCGTAGGCCGCCACCTTGCCCAGCAGCGCGGCGAACAGGGCCAGCACCGGCGCGGGCAGCGTGGGGTAGGACGCCGGCAGCCAGGCATACAGCGGAAAAGCCCCGGCCTTCAGCAGCAGCCCCACCGTCAGCGCCGCCAGCAACGTGTGCAGCAGGGCCGGGTCGAGCTGGCGCGCCGCCAGTGCCAGCCCGCCGTAGTTGAGCTGCCCTGTGGCGGCATAGAGCAGCCCGATGGCGGCCAGCAGCAGGAGCGTGCCGAACAGGTTCAGGCCCAGGTACTTGAAGGCGGCATCGAGCTGGTCGCGCCGGCCGCCCAGCGCGATCAGGCCCAGGGCGCAGATCAGCATCACCTCGAACCAGACATAGAGGTTGAACAGGTCGGCGGTGCTGAAGGCACCGGCCACGCCGGCCAGCGTGCCGTGCAGCAGCGGCAGCAGCAGCCGGTGGCGCGGACCGGGGTCGGCGTCGCTGCCCAGGAAGATCAGCGTGACCAGGCCCATCAGCGCCGTCAACAGCAGCAAGGCGGTGGACAGGCCGTCGAAGCGGAACTGAATGCCGTAGGGCGCGGGCCAATCGCCGAAGCTGACGCCGACCGGGCCGCTGGCGCTGACCTGCGCCAGCAGCGTCACCGCCGCCCCCAGGAAGCCCAGGACGCCGACGAAGCTGATGGCCTGCTGCGTGCGGGACCGGCCCGAGAACAGCGCCGTCAGGCCCGCGGTGGCCAGCGGCACGAGCACGGGTGCGGTGGCGACGATGCTCACGTGTCGGCCCTCTGCGGCCGCGCATCGTCGTCGGCATGGACGGCATCGAAGGCCAGCGGCGGCTTCACGGGGTCCGCCGGCTCGGGCTCCACCAGCCGCAGCGCCAGCGCATCGTCGGTGCCGACGCGCCGCACCAACTGCATGACCAGCACGAGCGCAAAGCACATCAGCGCGAACCCGATCACGATGGCGGTCAGCACCAGCGCCTGCGGCAGCGGGTTGGCCGCCTCCTGCAGCACCCGGCCGCCCGCCTCGATCACCGCCGGCTGCGCCGACCCCAGGCGGCCCGCGGCCAGCAGCAGCAGGTTCACCGCGCTGCCCAGCAGCGCCAGGCCCACCACGCAGCGCAGCACGTCGCGCGACAGCGCCAGGTACAGCCCTGCGGTCAACGTGATCCAGAGCGCGAAGGCGACGGCCCAGATCATTGCGCGCCCTCCTCCGCCTCGTCGCTGTCGAGCAGTGCGATGGCATAACCCCCCAGCGCACCCCACACGCACAGGTAGACGCCGAGATCAAACACCAGCACCGTGGACACCGGCAGCGTCGTGAAGCCCAGCGGCACACCGGCCCACAGGTGCGTAAGGTAGGCCTTGCCCATCAGCCAGGCCGGCAGGCCCGACAGCGCGCCGACCAGCACGCCCAGCGCCGCAAGCCGCACCGGCGAGCGCAGCGGCAGGCGCTGCGTGGCGGCATCGGGTCCGTGCGCGACGGCCCACAGCACGCTGGCGGTCACCGCCAGCAGGCCGCCGATGAAGCCGCCGCCGGGCTCGTTGTGGCCGCGCAGCAGGACCACCAGCGACGCGGCCAGGATCACCACGTACAGGGGCTTAGCCACTACCTCCAGGATGACCAGCCGGCGGTTCATCGTCCGGCCTCCGTGTCGCGCCGGGTGCGCACAGCACGCAGCAGCGGCACCGCCGCCAGCAGCGACAGCATCACGACCGTGATCTCGCCCAGCGTGTCCAGCGCTCGGAAGTCGACCAGAATCACGTTTACCACGTTGCGGCCCTGCGCGGCCGGCACACTGTGCTCGCCGAACCAGCGCGACAGCGTGTCGTCGAAGGGCAGCGCCACGGCGGCCAGCAGCAGCGCGGTCAGCACGGTGGCGAAGGCCAGCGACAGCACGAGCGCCATCGGACGCCAGACCGGCTCGGGCACGCTCATGGCCTTGCCTTGGCGTTTCAACGCCAACAGCACCGCCGCAACGACGATGACGAACACCGTCTCAACGACCACCTGTGTGAAGGCGACGTCCGGCGCCCCCGCAAAGAGAAACAGCACTGCGCTGCCGTAGCCCACGAGACCGGCACCCAGCAGCAGCACCAGGCGGTCCTTCAGCGTGGCGGCCGCCATGGCGCCGACAGCGATCAGTAGCACGGCACCGGCCACGCCCAATGGCGGCGCAGACCAGGCCGGCCAGGCCAGCGTGGGCGCGGCTGCCACCAGCGGGAGCCCGATGGCCAGCACCGCCGCGGCCGCCGCCACGGCCATGTAACCTGGCGAGCGTCCGTGCTGCAACGCCCGCGTACTGAACGCAGCGAGACGCGGAATCCAGTCCAGGGAACGTTCGTAGAGCCTGGCAAGGCCGAAGGTGGCTAGCCGCGGGGCAACCGCATCCACCATGCGGTGCAGCACGTCCCACAGCAGATAGACGATCGCACCCAGCGCCAGCGTGGTGGCAAAGGTCAGCGACTCTGCCAGCAGTGCCCGCGCCAGCGGCGCCAGCACAGGGCCGTCGCCGGCGGTCATGGCCACCCCCGCAGCTTCTACCATCGGCTGGGCCCAGGCCGGGAACAGCCCCAGCGCGACGCCGAAGCCGGCCAGCACCATGGGCGGCAGCACCAGCGCGGGACCGGCCTCATGCACGCCGGTGAGCGCGGGCTCGGGCGCGCGGTGCCAGAACACGCGCACGGCGGCGACACCGGCCACGGCCACCGCGATGGCCGAGAACACCGTGTTGGCCAGCGGCGCGAAAGCCAGCACGTTGTCGGCCGCCTTGGCGTCGCCGATCAGGTCCTTCACCACGAAGCCGAACGACAAGGGGATGCCGGCCATCGACATGCCGGCCAGCGCCGCCGCCGCCGCGGTCCACGGCATGGCGTGGCGCAGGTTGCCCAGTCGGTCGATGATGCGGGTGCCGGTGCCATGATCGACATTGCCAGCGACGAAGAACAGCGGCGCCTTGTACAGCGCATGCGCCAGCAGCAGCGCGCCCACAGCCACCGCAGCACCTTCGCCTGGCATGCCCACCAGCGCCACCAAGGTGCCCAGCGTGGCCACCGTCGACCAGGCCAGGATGCGCTTGAGGTCGCGCTCGCGCAGCGCCAGCACCATGCCCCAGGCGGCGGTGATCGAACCCGCGCCCTGCAGCAGCACCTGCCACAGCAGCCAGTCGTCGAGGCCGGCGTCCAGCCGCGCCAGCAGGTACACACCCAGCTTCACCATCGTGGCCGAATGCAGGTAGGCCGACACCGGTGTTGGCGCGGCCATCGCGTTGGGAAGCCAGAAGTGGAACGGGAACTGCGCGCTCTTGGTGAAGGCGCCCACGATCACCAACAGGACACCCGCCGTCAGCAGCGGGGTGGGCGCGGTGGCCGGCAGGCGTTCGACGATCACGCTGATGGTGCTGGTGCCCATCACCTGCCCGATCAGGATCAAGCCCGCCAGCAGCGCCAGGCCGCCGGTGCCTGTCACCAGCAGCGCCTGCTGCGCCGCCTTGCGGCTGACCGCGCGTTCATGGTGGAAGCCGACGAGCAGGAAGGACAGCACGCTGGTGGCTTCCCAGAACAGGAAGAGCGTGAACAGATTGTCAGCAGTGACGCAGCCGATCATCGCCACCATGAACAGCGTGAGCTGCACGAACAGCCGCCGTTGCCCCGGGTGGCTTGCGAAGTAGCCGCCTGCGTAGACGAACACCGCGCTGCCCACACCCGTGATCATCAGCAGCATCAGCACCGCCAGGCCGTCAATGCGCCAGGCCAGCGAGATGCCCAGCGCCGGTATCCAATCGAGCGCACCCCCCAGAGGCAGCGGCAGCCACAACAACATGCCCACCACGACACCCAGCGCAGCCAGAGGCAGCACCGTGAAGGCGGCACGAGAGGCCAGCCCCATGCCGCCATCGGCCGCCGAGCTCAGAAGCGGCGTGCCCACGCTCAGCGCCCCGCCCGCCGCAACATCGTCACGCCCAGCGTGACGATGGTCAGCGGCACCACGAACCCCAGCATCGCGTCGCCGAAGGCCTGGACGCCGTCATGGCGCTGCGCCGCCAGCACCAGGTAGGCCACATACGCGACGTAGTAGCCCAGGAACAGGCCGCCCTCCCAACGGGCGATCTCGCGACCGGTCAGGAAGACCGGCAGGCAAGCCACCAGTGCGGCGAGCATGACCCACAGATCGAACCGGGCCACGTCCGGCGGCAGCGGCAGCGCGGCACCGGTGCCCACAGCCGCCACGACGGCCCCCAGGCCAACGACGCCAAAGAGGTTGAACACGCAACTGCCCACCACGTTGCCCACGGCGATGTCGCGTTCGCCCTTGAGGCTGGCCACTACCGATGCCGCCACCTCCGGCAGCGAAGTGCCCGAGGCGACGATGGTCAGGCCGATGATCACCTCCGACAGACCGAGTGCACGCGCGAAGATGACTGCCGCCTGCACCAGCCAATCCGATCCCAGCACGAGCAGCACCAGCCCGGCGACGATCAGACCGAGCTGTGCCGGCAGCCGGGCGTCCCACCGCCCCGCCTTGGCCGGCTGCAGTGTGTCGGCGTACTCGTCGGGACCGGTCGCGGCCGGCTCCGCGCGCGACTGCCGGACCAGGAACGCGGTGTAGGCCATCAGCAGGCCGAGCAACAGCGATCCGTCGAACAGCCCCAGCGAACCGTCCAGGCCCAGGACGATGAGCAACACCGCGCCGCCGATCATGATCGGCGCTTCCTGCCGAATGACTTGCCTGTGCACCGCCAGTGGCGTGATGAGCGCGGCCACGCCCAAGATGAACAGGACGTTGAAGATGTTACTACCCACGGCGTTGCCCAACGCCAGCCCGCCCTGCCCGGCCAGCACTGCGCCGGTTGTCACGGCCAACTCCGGTGCACTGGTGCCAAAAGCCACCACCGTGAGACCCACCGCCAGCGGCGACAGACCCAGGCGCAATGCCAGGAGCGACGCACCGCGCACGAGGATGAAGGCGCCGGCAACCAAGGCCAGGAGCCCCCCCGCGAACAGAAGAAAAGTCATTGCCGCAAAGTCGCCATGGCTCAGTTGCTCAAGGGAGGTTTCGAGGTGGCGCCGCGCACCCAGCTGCGAACCATGGACAGGAGCGTGCCTCCCGTCAGCATGCCCAGCACGTACACCGCCAGCAGCAGCAACGACAGCGGTAGCGTCAAGCTCGCAGACAGGAACTGCACGGTCACAGTGTCGAGGTTCTGGAACTTGAATAGAAAAACGACAGCCGTCATGGCGAGCAGCAGGGCCAAGTAGACATATTTCATGTTGTTCTCTCTTCGCACAGCAGACAAGCTGTTGCGGGAATTATACCTTTGTTGGTCAGCTCGACAAACAACAAGGCCGACAGCGCTGCAGCGCGGCCGGCCTCGGGAATGGAGAATGGGGGAAGGGGAATCGCCTGATGCTTGATCGAACGTTAGCCCGGCATCGAGATGCCAGGGCGCGGCACCACCTGAAAGTCGAGGCCGTAGACCAGTGGTTCGACACACTCCTGGTCTTCCATCGGCAGCACCCACCGCTCAAGTGCCGCGCGCAACAACATCGACTCGCCCGGGTGCACCTCGCCGTCGGCCTCGATGACTTGAGCGCAAAGCTTGATCACCAGCGCCTGCAACGCGACGTTATCGATCTCGTCCAGCCAGGCGGCGAGCGTCGGACCGTCGATCAGGATATCCCGCCCTGGGCGAACACCGGTCATCAGGTCCTGGCACAACTCGTCCAGAACGACATGCCATTGCAGGCCATGCAGATCGAGCCGTTCGAAGGCCTGCGTGTCGGCCAGTCGCTGCCATTCGACATCCTTGATGTCGCCGTTGGCCAGCAAGGCGGTGGCCAGGATGCGCCCGGCGGCCTGAGGGCTGTTGCGGGGGTAGTGCCGGAAAACTGGGTGGTTCATTGGCTTGGTCCGCCTTAAGGGGCTATGGAGAGCGGTGGATGGCGGTGGTCAGCCGAGCCTGAACACCACGAAGACGGTCAGCGTCATGGCCAGCAGTGTCCAACCAGCGGCTCGCGCCGCGGGGTGCCAGCGGGTGACCGATGGCGTGATGGCGATGGTGGTGGCACGTTGCTGCCGGGCGCGGTGGGAATGAAGATGGTGCATCGTGAAGCTCCTGGAGTTAGGGCGTGTTAACACTAATGGCGATTTCTGCGACTGCGCGGGACAATCTCTGGCATGGAGATCACACCCGAGCAATTCGCCACCATCGAGCACTGTCTGCCCAAGCAGCGCGGCAATGTCAGCCTGAGCAACCTGCAGGTAGTCAACGCCATCCTCTATGTGGCCGAGCATGGCTGCAAGTGGCGTGGACTGCCCAAACGGTTCGGCAACTGGCACACGATCTACACGCGCATGAACCGCTGGACCAAGGCCGGTGTACTCGATCGCATGTTCGAGGAATTGCAGCGGGCCCAGGTCGTGCGCATCAAGATCGAGGCGGTCTCGCTGGACTCCACCAGCATCAAGGTCCACCCAGACGGCACCGGAGCGTTAAAAAAAACGGCCCTCAGTCCATCGGCAAGTCCCGAGGCGGATGGAACACCAAGATTCATATGGTTGCCGCGGATGCTCGAACGGCCGTGACGTTCTGCCTCTCGCCAGGACAAGCGCACGACGCACCTGAAGGCAGGCGTTTGCTCAGCAGCCTCGGGGCGACAAGCCGACCCGTTCATTTGCTCATGGACCGGGCATACGAAGGCAATGAAACCCGCCAACTTGCTCTGGACCTGGGATTCATTCCGGTCGTGCCCCCGACCAGCAAACGCCTTGATCCTTGGGAATACGACCGGGCCATGTACAAGCGCCGCAATGAGGTCGAGCGACTGTTTCGTCGCCTCAAGGGTTACCGGCGCATCTTCTCGCGCTTCGAGAAACTCGATCTCATGTTCCTCGGCTTCATCAGCTTCGTGCTTGTCGCAGATGGACTGAGAATGTGTTAACAGGCCCTAGTTCAAGAAACAGTACATCGCTGATGGGACACACCAACTGCCCGTTGGAGACACCAGCTACGAGGGCATCCAAAAGATCCGCCGCTCCCGGTGGACTCGACGCGAGCGTGCGTGCGGCGCGCAGGTGAATCCAGAAGCACTTGTCGAGGTAGATGCGGCCCCGCGCAGCCACCCACTCACCGAGTTCGATCACGCGGCGTCGCTCATACTCATCGACCGTGATCTGTGGCGTAGAACGATGGAACGCAAATCGGTCGGCAATGCGGGGAGAAGTCACTGGGTTTCGTGTCCATTTTTTAGCGGGTCAGGCCGGCTTGTGTTGAGGAATCCCCCTACCCCAACCTTGCGGCCAGCGCATCTGCTTGCTCGGCAAACTTCTTCGCATCGGCCTTCTGCAACTGCGCCAGGTTGTGCAGCTTCCA
The DNA here is from genome assembly GCF_056760195.1 of Stenotrophomonas sp. STEN020. Lineage (NCBI taxonomy): Bacteria > Pseudomonadati > Pseudomonadota > Gammaproteobacteria > Lysobacterales > Lysobacteraceae > Stenotrophomonas > Stenotrophomonas sp. STEN020. The sequence continues at coordinate 141,031 of NZ_JBRREI010000003.1, read as the reverse complement.
GCGGATGCCCGGCAGTTGTTCGAGGTGTGCGATGTCCAGCAATGACCACTCCGGCGTGCCAGCGGCCAGCGACAGCAGGAAGCGCCGCTCGTCGTCGTCCAAACCCTGCTGGATTTCGCGCACCATGCGTTCTCGCGCGTCGAGCAGCGCATCAAGCGGCACCGGCTCGGTCGTCATGCCTTGGAAGTTGTGCTCGTAGTCGTGCCGGATGTCTCGCAGCGGCGTGAACAACACTTCATGGATCGGCCGGTTGCTGCTGGCCAGATAGACCACGAAGGCGCGCCGGATGCCGGGCGTGATGCCCTCGTGCGCAAAGAGCTGCATCACGTCGAACAGATCACGCGGATGCTGCCGATCCAGCGCCGCCACCAGCTTGCCGCCGTACACTTCTTCCAGCGACACCACCGGAATCTCCAGATCGGCCATCAACACGTCACGGGCCATCGGCGTCAGCGAGGCGCGGCGCACCGGCTGCACCGTGCCGCGCATGACGAAGTTGACTTCGACCTTGACCTGAATCGAGCCGCGACGCACCAGCAACTTGGTTTCCCCTGCTGCTGCCGCTGGCGCGTGTGTGTGGAATCCTCGCTTCTTCAACCGCTCCGCAGCTTGCCGGATGGCCTCGTTGATGCGCGCCAGTGCCTCGTCGCGCGGCAAGGTGTGATCGGGAAAAACCAGATCGAGATCGACCGACAAGCGCGGCATGTCGCGCACGAACAGGTTGATCGCCGTACCGCCCTTCAGGGCAAAGGTATCGTCAACAAACACCAGCGGCGCGACCTGCGTCAGCAGGCGCGCGGTATCGAGATAGGTCTGGTTCATGGCTTGAGTACCAGCAGGCCATCGGCCGATCGAGACACCCAGGGACGGTCGCTACCCGTCGGCAGCGCGGCCGGATCGAGCTTGGCCGCCCAGGGCAATGACGCCTCGCGGCCGAGTTGCAGGCACAGCCGCACGGTCTTGACGTTTGTGCAGTGTTGCAACAGCTCGCGTAACACGTCGGGGCGCAGGCTATAGGCGCTCTCCACCAGTTCGCGGGCTTCCTGTAAGGGCTGGCGCACGCCAACCTCACTCAACAGTTCCAGCAAGGCGCGCTCCGGCGCGGACACCTGCGGCGCCCCGCTGCGCTTCTCGAACGCGCCAACGTGCAACAAGGCGGCCGGCTGCTCGTCGAACAGCCGTTTGCGGTGGTATTCAGCTGGGAATCGTTCCGTGAACCATTCCGGCAAGCGTGCGGCCTTCCAGCCATACAGATGCAGCACCGGCTGCTGCGCTACGTACTGCCGCACACCGTACCAGTCCAGCGCCGACTTGCCGCCGACGTGCAGCCCCTCGAACTGGCGCTGCAACAGCAGCAGGCTGGGATGAAGCGCCGGGGGATCGTTGGGGCGGCAGAACACCCCCCGCGCCAGGCGCTTGAGCCACCCTGCCCGGACGTAGTGAACAGCCAGGTCAGCAGAGATGCCCAACGCCGCCAAGTCCAGCGAGGTCAGCGGCGTTCCCGGTGCCAACCGGGTGTAGAGCACATTTAGTCTGCTTGAATTAGTCGTAGCCATACTACGATATATATATCTTTTCCAAGAAAACGTCAATTTGATATGGAACCACCAATCGTAGGCTGGATACGACAATGGAATCTAATCCAAACAATCACCCTTTCGGCATAGCCGTGCGGGAAGAAGGTCGGGTGTCATCTCCCCTGCCCCGCCGGAATCCTCGATCCCCAGCGATAAACGCCTCCAGCATATGCGGGATCAGCGTCATGGCATCGACCGTCTCGCCATACGCCTGCGCGTGCAGCGCGGCGTAGCGGTCAAGGTCGGCTTTCAAGCTGACCGGGCACGCAAAGGTCAGCTTGATGCTCTCGGTCTTGGGCAGCGGCCCGAGCCGCAGCTTCTTGGTTGTGCTCATTGCATCGCCCCCCGTTGGAAGAACATCGGCTGGTAAGGCCGCAACACCAAATCGCGGTTGACGATGATGCGCACCGGCAGGCCCGGCCGCGTGGTCAGCGTCGGCTGGATATTCATGTTGCGCCGGGTGATCTCTTGGCCGACCTGATTGATGCTGTCCTGCGCGCTGTCGCGCCCGGCAATCACAATGCGGTTGCCGTCCTGCCGGTTCTCCGGCGCGGCCAGTTCGGCGCCCACGCCCAGCAGCGTCGTCAACACCGCGCCCGCAACGATGCGATTCCAGTGCCAGTTCACGTCATCCTCCAGGCCAGCGTAGCCGGCCGGATCGGTGCCCACTAGGTTGTCGAGCGTCAGCGAAGACGTGTCGGGCAAGATGATCCGGTTCCACACTACTTGCACGCGGCTCTGCCCGTAGCTGACCTGGCTGTTGTAGCGCCCAAGGATGCGCGCCCCCTGCGGAATCAGCAGGAACTTGCCCGTGGCTGTGTCAAAGACTGGCTCTGTCACCGTGGCGATCACGTCGCCCGGCAAGTCCGACTTGATGCCTGTCACCAGCGCACCGGCGATCACCGTTCCGGCCATCACCTGATACGGCGACGCGGGCAGCGCCAGATTGCCGGAATTGCGGGTTTCCGTAGAACCGGCTTTCAGGAACGCCTCTTTCTGGTCTTGCCGGTTCTGCACGGCGGTCGGGTCGGCGGGCTGGGCCACCGTCGAGGCAGGTCCAGCAGCGAGCGGATCAAAGGCCGCAAGCGTGCTTGCAGCCCCCGGCGCCGCCTGCGCGACCGTGGCGTCGGTCTGCGCTTGGCCGCCCGAGCGGAAGAACACCGACGAGGCCGCCGCCGCGTCCGCCTCCTTGCGCAAGGCATCTTCGGGATCATGGCCTGGCGGCGAATAGCCTGGCGTCACCGGCTGCTGCGAAGCGACGATGGCCGGGCCAAGGTCGCCGGGCAACGGCGGCCCCAGCTCGGGCACATCGGGCGGCAAGGCTGGCGGCAGCTTCGAGTAGTCCGTCGGTAGCGCATCCAGCCCTTCGGACTTCGAGACGCGATCGACGTTGTAAAGCTCGGTTTGCTCGCCCGTACCGCGCCGCTGCGGTTGCAGCGACCAGATCGTGGCCCCAAGGACGGCGACCGACAGGCCGCCGACGAGGATGGCCAGCGTGCGCCGGTTCAAGCGAGTGACCGGGCGCGGCTGGGCGCGCAGCGCCACCGCTTCCGGCGCGACCTTGCCTGCCTGCGGCGTGGCGAGGTCGGGGGTGTCGTCCTGGCTCATGGTCAGTTCCTCCGCGCAACGCCGTCCGTGCGCTCAATTCGCACCACGTCGCCCTTGTCCCCGCCCAGGCGCAGTTCGGCGGCACCGAACAGCCGATCCACGATGTAGTACGGCGAGCGGAAGCGGTAGTTGACCAGTTGCCCGTCGCCTTCCGGCCCGATTACGAACAGCGGCGGCAGCTCGCCTTGCGCGATGCCGGCGGGGAACTGGATATAGACCTTCTGCCCGTCGTCGAAGGCGCGCAGCGGCTTCCACGGCGGGTTGCTACCGCTGACCGCGTAGCGGAAGCGCAGGTTTTCCAGCGACAAGCCGGAGTCCACCGGCGCGGCGGCGCTGGCCGCCTGCGCCTGGCGCTGCAAGGCCAGCATCCGGTCACGCGGATACTCCCAAGAAGCCGAGGCCATCCACGTCTTTTCCGTCGAAGCCAACTCCAGCAGGTACGTCCTGCGGCTGGTGGTGATGACGAGATTGGTCTTGAGGCCCGAGCGGATCGGCTTGACCAGCACATTGACGCGCAGGTCAGCACCGCTGCCGCTCGACGTATCGCCCACGATCCAGCGCACGGTATCGCCCGCCGCCACCGTCACCAGTTCCTCGCCCGGCTGGAGTGAAACCACGGTCACGCGGCCCACGGCCGCATAGACTTGGTAGAGCGCGCCATCGGTGAAGGGCCACACCTGAATCGCGTTGACGTAGCCCTCGCGCGTGGGTGCGACGCGCGCCTCGGCATTGGCCCGTGAGACGCGCACCTTCTCGTCGGCTGGCTCCGGCGTGGGCTTGGCGTCCTCGGCTTCGGGCAATGGCTTCAACTGCGCCGGCATCGGCAGCACCTCGGGCACCGCCACCACCTCCACCGGCGTGGGTGGCTCGGGTAGCGGCTGGGCCTGCACCGGCTCATCGAGCGAGATGGTCGGCGGTGGCTTGCCCTGCGTAGCGCAGCCCGCCAGGGCAAGCAAGATCACCGGCAAGGCGGATTTACGGAAAAGATCATTCATGGCTTGGCTCCTTCGGAAGAATCCAGTTCGCGGCTCCATGACAGGCCGTTGACGTAGATGCCCAGGGGGTTCTGGCGCAGGCGTTCTTCGGTGCGCGGCGGCTGGAGCACGATGGACACCACGGCCGTCCACCGCTCCAAGCCCGCCGCGGCGCCGTTGACGTAGCGGCGTTCCGTCCAGCGCACGTTGAAAGACGTGTCGCTGGCGCGCACGACGCTGGTGATCTGCACCGTCACCGACTCCTTGCCGATGCGCGCGAACGGGTCGTTGACCCGTGCGTAGTCGTTGAGCACGGCCGCGCCCTTGTCGGTCGTGTAGTCGTAGGCGTCCAGCCAGTTCTGGCGGACGACGATGGGGTCGATGGACAGCGAGCGCACCAGCGTCACGAAGCGCGCGATGTGGTGCGCGGTCTGCGCATCGTTGGGCCGGTATGGCGTGGCGGCTTCACCCACGGCGCGTACCTGGCCCGCGTTGTCCACCTCCACGACGTAGGGCGTCACGATGGATTGCGCCGAGCGCCACACCAGGCCGCCGGCCATCAGCAGCGCAAGCGTCAGGCAGCCGAAGGCCATCAGGCGCCAGTTCTTCGCCTGCACGCGCGGCGAGCCGATGCGCTCGTCCCACACTTGGCCGGCAGCTTGGTACGGCGTGGCAGGTTGCGGCGTGTCGGCGTAGCGCACCTGCGGTTTCTTGAATCGCATGGTCAGTTCTCCTTATGAATCGGAATCGCGCAGGCTCGGCCCCTGGCCGGAGCCGCCGCCATCGCCACCGCGCAGCGCGTGGGCGGTGGTGGTCGCGGCGTGGGTGAGTTGCTGGCGGCGATGCAGGCGCTTGGCCCAAGCGGGCTGTTCCTGTGTCTGCGCCGTAGCGGCGCCGGATGCGGCCTCGCCTGCGGCACCCTGACCGGATGCCGCACCCGCGCCGCCATCGGCAGCAGCGCCATTCCAGCCAGCGCGGAAGGGAGCGGCCATGCGTTGCCCGGCAGCGGAAGCGCGGGATGCAGCGCCTCGCCCGGCTGCCTGCGCGCCGGTCTTAGCGACGTTGCCCAGGCCCGCCATCGCGCCCTTTGCGCCGCCGCCAGCGGCGGCGGAACCGGCCTGGAACGCCGACTTCGCACTGCTGGCCGCCGACGTGGCGGCGCGCGCACCGCTACCGGCCAGCTTGGCGGCAGCCGGGGCCATGCGCGCACCAGCAGCCACGGCGCTACCCACGCCCGTCGCGGCGGCGCCGATGGCGACAGCCGTGCCGGCAGCGCCGACAGCAGCACCGGCCATTGCGCCAGCGCCGAGCTGCGGCGCACCGGACACGAGGCCCGTGGCGATGCCGGGGCCGAAGATCCCGAGCGCCAGCAAGGTGAGCGAGGCCAGCATGATGACCAGCGCGTGGTCGATAGACGGCTCGGCGGGATGGACTTGGAACTGAGCGAACAAGCCCGAGCCGATACCGACGATCACGGCCAGCACCAGAACCTTGACGCCGGAGGCCACTACGTTGCCCAAGACCTTTTCGGCGAGGAACGCGGTCTTGTTCCAGAGCGCGAATGGCACCAGCACGAATCCGGCGAGCGTGGTCAGCTTGAACTCGATCAACGTGATGAACAGTTGGATCGCCAGCACGAAGAAGCACAAGACCACGACCAGCCACGCGAGGAACATCACCACGATGGGGTCGAGGTTCACGAACACTTCGGGAAAGCCCGCCATCTCGCCGATCTGCTCCAGAATCGGCGCCCCAGCGTCGATACCGGTTTTCGCCAGCCGGCCCGGCTGCAAGAAGTTCTCCATCGTGATGGCCGAGCCGGTGGCGGTGATGCCCAATCCCGCAAACGAGCGGAACACGATGCTGGCCAGCCAGTTGAAGTTATTGATGATGTAGGCGAAGGCACCGACGTAGAGCACCTTGCGCAGCAGCTTGGCGATCACGTCCTCGCCCTGGCCGGTGGCATGGCTCATGGCCCAATACAGGCCGGCGATCGTCATGTCGATGACGATCAGCGTGGCCGTGAGGAACGCCACTTCGCCCCGCAGCAGCCCGAAACCCGAGTCGATATAAGCGGCAAAGGTGTTGAGGAATTGGTCGATGATGGTCACATCATTCATGGCGTGTCCTCCGGTTCGGCGGGAACGGCCGGCGCCATGCCATCGGCCGGTTCCTCGAAGCTGGGTGGGATCGGCGGCAGGTCGGCCAGCGTCTGGTATTCATCCGGCCCGGCCTCGCCGGAAAAGAAGCGCCGCCGGAAGGCTTCGGCGGCGGCGCGGCAGGCGTCCTCGCCCGTGGCCTGCCGGTCGGTTGCGCATTGCGCGCGCAATGCGTTGAGCCGCACGGGATCGGCGACCAGGGCTTCGGCAAGGGGGGCGGCCGGCTGCTCGCTGCAAGCGGCCAGCAGCGCCACAAGCAGCGAAACCGACAGGGCGAGGACGCATCGCATGGCGGCCTCCCGTCAGTTGCCGTAGAAGTTCACGGACTGCGGCGTGTACGGCGTGCCTTCGCCCAGGAAACGCCGCCGTACTTCGCGGGCGCGCTCCGTGGCCGCCGCCTGCCGCGCCAGCTCCAGCGACGCCGCCCGGTCTTGCGTGATCTGGAGCCGCTGCGACTGGATCGACTGCTTGGCCTGCAAGGCCAGCAACTGATTCATGGCCTGCATCGCCTGCAACGCACCTTCGGCCGACTGGCTCTTTCCCACGAGGTCGGCCAGCACGCTTTCGTCTTCACCCAGGTTCTGCGACACCTGGGCCTGCATCCGCATGGTGGTTTGCAGGCCATTGAGCGTGTTCCTCCAACGCTCCTGCGCGTCGCGGTACATCTGGTCGCCGCTCACGGTGGCGGCGTACTGCTCCGGGTACAGGCGCTGGAACTCCCGATCCAGATTCGTCACGTCGTAGGCCAAGCCGCGAGCCTGGGCGATCAGCCGCTCGGTCGTCGCCAGATTGGCGCGCAACTGATTCACCACGCTGGACGGCAGGCTGGCGAGGTTGCGCGCCTGGTTCATCAGCATCTGCGCTTCGTTCTGGAGCTGCTGGATCTGGTTGTTGATCTGCTCCAGCGTGCGGATCGCGGTCAGCGTGTTCTGCACGAGGTTGGTGGGATCGACCACGACCCATTGCGCATGGGCGGTGGCGGTGCAAAGCATGGCCGCGATGGCGGCGGCGATAAGACGCTTCTTCATGGCAGGTTCTCCAGGGGTTGGTCAGCGAGGGAACCCGGCGCAAGGCCGGGGAACGAGGGCAGCAGGTCGGCCGCCCAATCGAGGCCGCGATGGCGCAGCCAGGCGCCCGCGAAGCCGGGCACGCCGGCGTCCAGCAGCACGCGGTCTATGTCGCGCTGGTCTTGCGGCGTGGACGCGCCCGCAAACGCCAGCGCTGCCAGCCCCAGGTCGAGGTCGAACAGGCGGTTGCCGAGACGGGATTGGTAGTAGTAGTCGCGCTTGGGCTGCGCGGTGGCGACGATTTCGATCTGCCGCCTGTTGAGGCCGAAGCCCTCGTAGATCGTGCGAATCTGCGGCTCGGTCGCCTGCGGGTTGGGCAAGAAAATCCGACTCGCGCAGCTCTCGATGATCGCGGGCGCGATGCTCGAATCCTTGATGTCGGCCAGGCTCTGCGTAGCGAAGATGACGCTGACGTTCTTCTTGCGTAGCGTCTTGAGCCACTGGCGGATACGCGCGGCAAACACCGGGTCATCGAGGAACAGCCACGCTTCATCGAGGATCAGCAGCGTGGGCGCTCCGTCGAAGCGTTCATCGAAACGCGCAAAGAGGTAATGCAGCACGGCCATGACGGCGGCCTTGCTGTGCATCAGTTCCTCCATCTCGAAGCACTGCACGTCGGCCATGCCCAGCCGGTCGCGGTCGGCGTCCAGCAGCTTGCCGTGGGTACCGCCGAGCACATAAGGCGACAGCGCCTGCCGCAGCGTGTTCGATTGCAGCAGCACGGAAAGCCCCGTCATCGTGCGCTGCTCCACCGGCGCACCGGCGAGGCTTCCCAGCGCCGACCAGATAGCCGCTTTCTCGTCGGGGCCGCCCGCCACGCCTTCGTGCAGCAAGCGGCCTTCGATCCACTCGGCGGCCCAGGTGCGGTAGCCCTCGCGGTCGATGCGTGCCAAGGGCTGGAAGGCGATTTCTCCGTCCGTGCCCAAGTCGTAGTGTTCGCCGCCCAGCCCAAGGATCGTGGCTCGCATGGAGCGGCCCATGTCGAAGGCGAAGATGCGCGAGCCGCGATAGCGGCGGAATTGCATCGCCAGCGTGGCGAGCAAGACCGACTTGCCCATGCCAGTCGGCCCCGCGACCAGCGTGTGGCCCACGTCGCCGATGTGCGTCACCAGCCGGAACGGCGTGGCGCCATCGGTGCGCGTGACGATCAGCGGCGGGCCGTCGAGGTGATCGTTCTTCTCCGGCCCAGCCCATACCGCCGACACCGGCATCATGTGAGCCAGGTTCAGTGTCGAGACGATGGGCTGGCGCACGTTGGCGTAGGCGTTGCCCGGAATGGACGACAGCCACGCATCCACGGCGTTGAGCGTTTCGGGGATGGTGACGAAGCCGCGACCCTGGATGACACGCTCCACCATGCGCAGCTTTTCGTCGGCCACGGCCGGGTCGGCATCGAGTACCGTCACCGTGGCAGTGAGGTAGCCGAAGGCGACTTGATCGCTGCCCAGCTCCTGCAAGGCGGCATCGGCGTCGGCCGCCTTGTTGCTCGCGTCGGTATCGACCAGCGGCGATTCCTGCTGGAAGATGGTTTCGCGCAGCAGCGCGATGACGTTCTTGCGTTTGGCGAACCACTGCCGGCGTAGGCGGGCGAGTTCCCTTTCCGCCTCGGCTTTGTCCAGGCAGAGAAAGCGCGTACTCCAGCGGTAGGCAAAACCGAGGCGGTTGAGGTCGTCCAGAATCCCCGGCCAGGTCGAGGTCGGGAAGCCCCGCACCGACACCACGCGCAGGTGCTGGTCGCCCAGCATGGGCGCCAGGCCGCCGACCAGCGGCGAGTCGGTCAGCAGCGCGTCGATGTAGAACGGCACCTCGGGCACGCCCACGCGGTAGCGCCGCGTCGAGATGGTTGCGTGCAGGTAGGTCAACGTCTGTGCGTCGTCCAGCCAAGCGATCTCCGGCATCACGCCATCGAGCAGGTCAAAGACCCGATCCGTTTCCGCGACGAAGGCTTGCAGCCGCTCGCGCCAATCCACGCCATTCGTTGGCGTGTTCTCGTAGAGCATCTTGGCTGCGCGGGCGCGCGATTCCTGGGGCGGCAGGTACACCAGCGTCAGGTGATAGCCGCTCTCGAAGTGATGGCCTGATTCCTCAAAGGCGGCGCGGCGTTCTTCTTCCACCAGCCACGAAAGCGGTTCGGGGAACTCCGAGCGCGGATAGTCGGCGGCGGCGCGGCGCTCGGCTTCAATGAACAGCGCCCAGCCCGATCCCATGCGGCGCAGTGCGTTGTTCAATCGTGCCGAGGTGGCGATCAGCTCGCCTTGCGTGGCGCTGTCGAGGTCAGGCCCGCGAAACCGGGCCGTGCGCTGGAAGCTGCCGTCCTTGTTCAAGACGACGCCCGACGCCACCAGCCCGGCCCAGGGCAGCCAGTCGGCCAGCAAGGCCGGGCGCTGGCGGTATTCGGCGAGGTTCAGCATCGTGGCATCCCCTCACACATCCAGCAGCGGGCGGTGCTTGATGTGCCGGGCGAACACGGCCATGAACTGCGGATCGACGCGCGCACCCCACACCGCCAGCGAATGGCCGACGATCCAGAGCACCACACCGGGAATCCACAGTTGCAGGCCCAGACCGACGGCGGCTGCCAGCGTGCCGTTGGCGATCGCCACGGTGCGCGGCGCACCGCCCAGCAGAATTGGCTCGGTCAGCGAGCGATGCAGTGGCACCTCGAAGCCATCCGCGAAAATGTCCGGGCCGCTCATACGACAGCCCCGCCCGAGAACGAAAAGAACGACAGGAAGAACGAGGACGCGGCGAAGGCGATGGACAAGCCGAACACGATCTGAATCAGCTTGCGAAAGCCGCCCGACGTGTCGCCAAACGCGAGCGCGAGGCCAGTGGCGATGATGATGATGACCGCGACGATGCGCGCCACCGGCCCCTGGATGGATTCGAGGATGGATTGCAGCGGGCCTTCCCATGGCATTGAGGAACCGGCGGCCTGCGCGGTTCCGGCCAGGAACAGCAGCGGCGCGGCCAGCAACAGCCCTTGCCCCGCAGGACGGGCCAGGCAGCGCAGCCGCCCAAGACGCAATGCCGGATTTGCAGAAAAACGGAAAGCAGGAATGGTTATCTGCGTCATGGCAGTTCTCCAAGTGAGTGAGGGGATGGGGAAGTCGCCGCAGCGGGTGCGGCATCGGAAAGTGGCGGCAGCTCGGGAAACGGCGTTTCCAGCGCATCCGCTAGTTGGTAGCCCACGCCGTCGAAGCCAACGACGCGGGCGATGCTCTCGATGCGGCGCTTACGTCCACGCCCGGCGATGTGAATCACCACGTTGACCGCCTCGGCGATCAGCGCACGGGGCGGATTCACCGCCACTTCGAGAATCAGTTGCTCCAGGCGCAGCAGCGCGCCGAGCGCAGAGCCGGCGTGGATGGTGGCGATGCCGCCCGGATGGCCGGTGCCCCACACCTTGATGAGATCCAGCGCCTCGGCACCGCGCACCTCGCCAACGACGACGCGATCAGGCCGCAGGCGCATGGACGAGCGCACCAGCTCGGTCATGGACACCACTCCCGCGCGCGTGCGCAACGGAACGTGGTCGCGGGCCGCGCATTGCAGTTCCACCGTGTCTTCGAGCACCAGCACGCGGTCGCCCGTGGCAGCGATTTCGGCGAGCAAAGCATTGGCGAGCGTGGTCTTGCCGCTGCTAGTGGCCCCCGCGATCAGGACGTTCTGCCGCTCGCGCACTGCGCGCACCAGAAAGCCCGCTTGGGCGGCGGACATCATTCCGTCCACGACGTACCGGTCCAGCGGGATCACGCCGATAGCGCGCTTGCGCAGCGCGAAGGCCGGCCCCGGTGCCGCCGGGGGCAAGATGCCCTCGAAGCGTTCGCCGGTTTCGGGCAGCTCGGCGGACAGCAGCGGCTGGCCGCGATGCACCTCCGCGCCGACGTGGGCGGCCACGAGGCGGATGATCCGTTCCCCATCGGCTTCGGGCATCTCCACGCCCATCGGCGCGCGGCCCGAAGAAAGCCGGTCGATCCACAGGGTGCGATCCGGGTTGAGCATGATTTCCACCACATCCGGGTCTTCAAGCGCGGCGGCGATCAGCGGCCCCATCGCTGTGCGCAGCATCTGGATGCGGCGGTCGAGCGACGTGGCGCTCATGGACTGCGGAACGGCGCTCATGACGCACGCTCCTGCGCTTGCGCGGCTGCCGCCGCGTCCTCCATCCGCATCGGATCGGGATGCAGTTCCTCCACCACGTCGCGCACCAGGCTGCGCCCACGCAGCAGGTGGCGGCCCAACTGCTCCACGAATTGCTCGAAGCGCGCCTTGCCTTGGGCGCGCGCGGCCTCTTGGTGCGCTTCGGGAACTGGCGTGCTGACGGTCAGGTAGTAGCGGATGAACAGCGCCAGCGTTTCGATCTGAATGTTCTGGTCGCGCTCCATGCGCTCGGCCTGCCGCGACAGGCGATCAAGTCGCTTGGCGATGGCCGCCTCGCGCTGGTCGGCGGCATCGGGCGACAGCCACGATGCGAGCGCCGCCGCGACGATGGACGACTTGGACACGCCTTTCTTGGCGGCCAGTTCGTCCAGGCGCTTGGCGTGCTCCGGCTGGATGAACAGGTTGAGGCGGTAGTGGCTCATAGCTCGATTCCGTCGTTGGGGTCGAGGGAAGCCAGCCGGGCCGTGCGCTGCATGGCTGGATCGAGCTGGCGAGGAAGGAGAAGCGGCAGGTCGTCGTCATCGAGCAGCCCAAGGTCGGCCGCAGGCGCGGCCAGTTCGGGGTCGTAGGCAACGGTTTCGGAAAGCTCGGGCTGGCGGCGCGGGCCGCCGTCGTCGACCGAACCCAAGGTCTCCAGGCCATCAGCGGATGCCGCGGCCGGTGCGGTGGGCACGGCGGGAATCGCCAAACCGCTCCAGTCGTCGGGCCGCAATGGCGGCGCGTCGGCGTACTGCCCGTCCGCCAGCACGGGCGGTGGCAGCACGCGACGCTTGAAATTGGCGTCCGCGTAGTAGCGCAGCTTCTTCGCCTTGATCGGCGCCACGCTGGACACCATCACCACGGCCTCGTCAGGCGGAAGCTGCATGACTTCGCCCGGCGTCAGCAGCGGGCGCGCGGTTTCTTGGCGCGACACCATCAGGTGGCCCAGCCACGGCGCGAGCCGGTGGCCCGCGTAGTTGCGCTGGGCGCGCAGCTCGGTGGCCGTGCCCAGCGTCTCGGAAATCCGCTTGGCGGTGCGCTCGTCGTTGGTGGCGAACGTCACGCGCACATGGCAGTTGTCGAGGATCGAATGGTTCTGGCCGTAGGCTTTGTCGATCTGATTGAGCGACTGCGCGATGAGGAAGCTGCGGATGCCGTAGCCGGCCATGAAGGCCAGCGCCGTCTCGAAGAAGTCCAGGCGCCCCAGCGCCGGAAACTCGTCGAGCATCAGCAGCAGCTTGTGGCGGCGCTCGATGCCGTCGGAGCCATCGAGCGATTCGGTCAGCCGCCGCCCGATCTGATTGAGGATCAGGCGAATGAGCGGCTTCGTCCGCGAAATGTCCGAAGGCGGCACCACGAGGTACAGCGATACCGGATGCTCGGCAGCGATCAGGTCAGCGATGCGCCAATCGCAACGCGAGGTGACTTCGGCCACCGTGGGATCGCGGTACAGGCCGAGGAACGACATAGCGGTGCTCAACACGCCGGAACGCTCGTTGTCCGACTTGTTGAGCACTTCGCGCGCCGCCGATGCGACGACAGGATGCGGGCCACCACCTTCCGCATTCACGAGGTGCGGCGTGGTCATCATCCGGTGCAAGGTCAGCTCGAACGGGCTGGCCGGATCGGAGAGGAAGTTGGCGACGCCGCGCAGCGTCTTGTCCTTGCCGGCGTAGAGCACATGCAGGATGGCGCCGACCAGCAGCGCGTGGCTGGTCTTCTCCCAATGGTTGCGCTTCTCCAACGCACCTTCGGGATCAACCAGAATGTCCGCGATGTTCTGCACGTCGCGCACTTCATGCGCGCCGCGCCGTACCTCCAGCAGCGGGTTGTAGGCCGCCGACTTCGCATCGGTCGGGTTGAACAGCAGGCAATGTGAGAAGCGTGATCGCCAGCCGGCGGTGATCTGCCAGTTCTCGCCCTTGATGTCGTGGATGACGGCCGATGCAGGCCAGCTCAACAAGGTGGGCACCACCAGGCCCACGCCCTTGCCCGAGCGGGTGGGCGCGAAGCTCAGGACGTGTTCCGGGCCTTCATGCCGTAGGTACTGGCGGTCGTGCTGGCCGAGGAACACGCCGGCCGGTTGCGTGAGGCCCGCCTTGCGAATGTCCTGCGCGTTAGCCCAGCGCGCAGAGCCGTAGGTGGTGACGAGGCGCGCTTGGCGCGAGCGCCAGACCGACATGGCAATGGCAACGCACACGGCGACCATGCCACTGGCGCCGGCAATCGCGCCGCCAGTGTCGAACACCTCCGGTGCATACGCGCCGAAGAAGAACCACCACTCAAACAGCTTCCACGGGTGGTAGATAGACGTGCCAAGAAAGTCGAACCAGGGCGAGCCAAGGCGTAGCTGATAGCCAAGGGCTGCTGCTGTCCATTGTGTGGCGCCCCACACTCCGGCGATGACGATGCCGAACACCACGGCGATCTGACCGAACAGCACGTTCGTCCCTTGCATGACCTGGCCTCCGATTTCTCCTGCGCCGATTCCTCATGGGAAAAGCGGCACAAGGGCGTGCCGCAGGCGTCAGGATCGGTGCCGGGTCAGTGCCGGTCAAAGACCGTTTTGGGCAGAAAAGTCGAGTAAAAAGACAGAATGCGCGCGACGGCGCACCAAGGAAAAGCGCCGCAAGTGCAGGCGCATCGCGGCGTGTCGAGCAGAAAGAAAAAAACGATGCGACGAACCGCCAACAATCAGAACTTGGGGGATTCCTTCGGTGGCGTGTATGGGGTTTCGCCGTCGCCATAGAACCGCTTGCGCGTGGCCTCGGCTACCCGATTGCACAGCACGTCGCCCAGCTTGGGGCGATCTGTCTTGCATTGCTGGCGCAGTTCCTTGAGCCGGTCGGGGTTGGCCGCCAGTTCTTCCACCGTCGGGATATTCGCTTCCGATGTGTTGGCCTTGTGAGGCGTTTCGGACTGGCCGCAGGCAGCCAGCGCGGCCGCAAGCAAGAGCGGGATGATCCTTTTCATGGCGCAGGTTCCTCCAGGGAATCGGAATAATGGCCCGGCTTGGGCCTTGGGGCTTCCGGTGACTCGATGGCCTGCGCACGCTCAATGAACCGTGCAAGCACATCGAACGGCTGACCTTCGGCGTGCAACAGGTAGGTCGTCAGCGGCGGCACACGCAAAGCCAGCGGTCGGGCCACCACGCCCGAGTCAGGATGGGCGGCGATGCGCGCGGCGCCCGTAAACCCAAGTGCGAGGCCAGCCGATACCAGAGCCATCATCAGATCACACGATGCGACCCGCTCCGCAACCAGTGGCTCCATGTCAGCCCGACGCAGCACTCGATCAACGAATTTGGCATGGCCTTCGCACACTTGTGGATCGCATAGAACCAGCGGATAGCGCAGAAGTTCCTCCAAAGGAATGCGCTTGTATGCAAGCAGCGGGTGCCGGGCTGGCACCGCCACTATGAGCGTGTCCCTCCACGCAGGCATGGCAACGATGCCGTCGCCCACTTCGTCGGATTGGGCAAACCCTACGTCGTACAGATCGTCATGCAACCCTTTGATCTGCTGCGACAGCGGCACCTCGAAGAAGCGGATTTCGACCTCGGGTTCTTCTAGGCGACACAACGCCAGCAAGGTCGGCAAGCGCGACGGCGTGATGCCATCCGACAAGGCCACGCGCAACTGCCCATGAAAACCGTTTGCTGCTGCTTTCACGCTTTCACGCGCTTGTTCCAAGGCAGCGAAGACACGGCGCACATGCTCCAAAAACAATGTTCCGGCACGGGTCAGCCGCGTGCTGCGCGTGGTACGGGCAAACAGCAACACGCCCAGTTCTTCTTCCAACTCCTTGATGGCGCGCGACAGTGGCGACTGCTCCATATGCAGCCGCTCGGCTGCACGGGCAAAGTGCAGTTCTTCTGCAACAGCGAGGAAACAGCGTAGATGTCTGAGCTCCATTGCTTTACCTCTTGCCAACGCCTCCTGCCCGATCTTCACGTATGCCTTATGACCGGCAGCAATCTTGAAAAATTCGCATGAGATGCGTAATTATCACCCAAACATGAAAATTTTGTACAATCCTGCCATTGTTTGACCTCCAAGGCACCCACGATGCCCACCGACAACAACGAAGGCGAAATCCTCACCATCAGGCAGGTAGCCGACTACCTGAAGGTCACGGAACGGACGATCTACAGGTTGGCCGGGGCCAAAAAAATCCCAGCCTTCAAGGTTGGAGGGACGTGGCGGTTTTCGCGCGCGGACATTGACAACTGGATCAAGCAGCAGTCCTTGGAAGGACTCGACGCTGCGCGCGAGGGTGTCCACGCGGCCAATGGCCAAACCAACGATGGAGTGCGTAAGTAATGCTTGGATTGACTCTTCGGGATGAGTTTCGGGGCAAGCGCCTCAAAGGGACGGCCATTGAGCTTTCCAACGACTCGAACACGGGTGCTACCCAGATCGCCGCACAGGCATTCTTGGAGATCACCTATCCCACCCACGATCTACTGGAGGGCATCGAAGCCGTTGGCCCCAACCAAGGGCGGCCAGTGGTCGTGATCGGCGAGCGCGGCCTGGGTAAGTCGCACTTGATGGCAGCGCTCTACCACGCAGTCAACGATGCCGCATCGACGGGCGCATGGCTCAACTCCTGGTCAAGCACGTTGGGTGACCCCAGCATCGGCAAGATCGCACTGCGCGATGGCATGTTGGTCATTGGCGAGAGCCTGCACAGGCAACGCT
Organism: Stenotrophomonas sp. STEN020; assembly: GCF_056760195.1. NCBI lineage: Bacteria > Pseudomonadati > Pseudomonadota > Gammaproteobacteria > Lysobacterales > Lysobacteraceae > Stenotrophomonas > Stenotrophomonas sp. STEN020. Next base: position 124,803 of record NZ_JBRREI010000003.1, on the reverse strand, counting down.
ATAAATTCCTGTGGGACCTGCTGTTCGAGCGCCATCCGCGCGGCGAATTCATCAAAGGCAAGTGGGAAGGCATGGGAGCGGCCAAGACCGACATCCCCTCGGACAAGCTCATCATCGAGCTGCTTGAGCATCGGCCTGCGATGCTCCTCCTCGACGAATTCCAGACTTGGTACGACGGCCTGACCAATACCAAGCAGTACCCCTGGAAGCAATGGGCGTTCAACTTCATCCAGATCCTGTCGGAGATCGCCAAAGAGCGCCCCGACCTACTGGTGTTGGTGATCTCCGTGCGCAATGGCGGCAGCGATGCTTACCAGCAGGTGCACCGCGTCAACCCAGTGGCTATCGACTTCAAGGCGGGAGGCAATGCCGAGCGTATCCAGCAGGATCGGCGGCGGATGCTGTTGCATCGCCTGTTCGACAACCGTCTGCAGATTGCAGACGGCACCATCGAATCGCTGGTTGCACAACACGTCTCCGAATACTTCCGCCTGCTGGATGTGCCGCCCGCCGAGCAGGATCGCAAGCGCCGTGAATTCACCGAGTCCTGGCCTTACGCACCGCACTTGCTGCGCCTGCTTGAGGAACAGGTGCTGATCGCCACGGATGCGCAAGAAACGCGCGACATGATTCGCATCCTGGCCAACCTCTACAAGAGCCGGGGCGAAGCGGTGCCTGTGCTCACTGCGGCTGATTTCCGGCTGGATGACGATGCCTCGGGCATTGGAGCACTGCTGGATTCAGTGTCCAACGAACACCACCGCACCCTGCGCGAAAAAGCGCAGCACAACATCATTTCGGTGACGGAGGCGGTGTACGACCACGGCAACCTTGCCCCACACCTGCAAGAAATCCTGAGCGCACTGTGGCTGCGCTCCATCGCCGTCGGCAATCTTGCCGGGGCCGATCCGGCCACGTTGCAGGTGGACATCACCCGCAGCAAGCCGGTAGATGTCAATGCCTTTCAGGTCGAACTGGCGACCATTGTCGAGAACAGCTTCAACATTCACCAGGATGGCCCGAGGTTGGTCTTCCGCGAGGAAGAAAACCCCCGCGCCAAGTTGATGGCCTGCGCGCGCAATGACAAACTGTTCACCGATGGTTCCGATCAGGTGCAGCTTGCCAAGCAGGTGCGCTACGTCATCGGAGGCAGCGATGAGGTCGCTAAAACCTTCCGAGTGATTGCCCTGCCAAAATCGTGGCAGAACGATCCGTGGACATCGCTCGACGAAGCCGAGCAGCCGGAGCGCTGGGATGACCGGCTGCCCATTTTGGTGCTGCCAGAAGAGCCGGAAAAAATGGATCAGACACTGGGCCGCTGGCTCAAGGACCACCTGCAAAAGCGCCGCAACACCATTCGCTTCTTGTTGCCCCGTGCCGGCTCCACCAACGCCTTTCAGGACCGCGACCTCCTCATCCTTGCCCGCGCCGAAATGAAGGCGCAGGAATGGAGTGGGCAGAACCCCGAATACAAGAAACTTCATAAGGAATTTGAAGGCACGCTGCGCGAGAACCTGAAGAAGCGCTTCGATCGGTTTGCCATCCTGCACCGCTATGACCACCAGAACCCGCAGCAATCCCTGTTCAGTGTCGAGCACCTGAAAAAGCAAGGTGCTCAAATCCCCGAGGGCATCGAAGAAACCCTGACCAACGACCTCTTTGTTCCCGAGGATTTCGAAGACCTTGTTCTAGAAGCCGCCTCGGAGAACGCCCCCCTCGGCAAGCTGCTGCGTGAACTGCAAGAGCCTCGCCCTGCGGGTCAGGATTGCATCCCCTGGCTGGGGGAAACCGCGATGAAGGAACGCATCCTGCGCTTGTGCGCGCGCGGCAAGATCGCCATCAACCTGCGCAATCTGGAGCACCTTCAAACCCACGCGGGCGAGGACGAGGAAACTGCATGGCGGCGCTTGCGCCCCAAACTCTCCTACACGGGGCGTCAGCTTGATGAAGTGTTCCTGATGGAACCCTCGGCGGTGCTCGCGACCGGAGGCACCCCGCCACCCGCGCCGCAGCCGCCTGCAGGCGGCAACGGTGGATCGGGCGGCGATACTTTTGGTGGCGGCACTACCACTCCGCCCGTCACCCCTTCCGGTGGCGACAACACTCCCGGCGGTGGCACATCGCCGAATGGCGGCGACATCTTTGGTGGTGGCACAAGTACCACCGCCAAATCACGCACCCCGCTCTCTAACCCGCCAACCTCACCGCTCAACCTAATCGGCAAGCTCGAAGGCTGGGGCATTGGCCCGGCCACGCCTGTGGCAGAAGTCTCGATCAAGGTGTCTGCTGGCCAAAACACGCAGATTACGGGCGCGCAACTCAAGGAACTGCTCAAGAAGCTGCCTGATGGCATGACTTTTGAGCTGAGTCTTGAGAAGGAGGACAACTGATGGCGTTGGATGCTCAAATCTTGCAGCGCCTGACCCAGGACAGTCCCAAAGAAGCGTGGCGCATCATTACCGATCGGGTGTTGGAGATTGCCTCGAAACCGCTGGCCGAAAGCAATGCCCCCAGCGAGGTGGTCAAGCGAGACCGCGAAATTGCCGAGCTCGATTTGTTCCTGGCCTCCAGCGGCTGGGATCTGTGGCGGGTCTTTGGCCAACCCGAAATCTGTGGTGTGGAACGTACCTCAGACCGGCTTGCGCGTTGGTGGAGCGAACCCGGCTATGGCCACAGCGTCGCGCGCGCCGTGCTGATTCTGGATGCCCTCTCGCTGCGCGAACTGCCCTGGCTGCTGCAAGGGGCCAAAGAGCGTGGATTCACCCTGCACACAGTAGGCGCCACAGCATCCGAACTGCCCAGTGAAACCAACCCGTTCGCCCGCGCATTGGGGCTGACCAGCCGCAGCCAGCTACAAGCCAATGGCGGCGGTTTTGCCCACAAGCTGCAACCGGCGCAGACCGAAACCATCGACCTGCCGTGGAAGGACTGCGAGGGCTTGGTGGACAACGCCTCGGGTGCGAAGAATTGGGTGTTCTGGCACCACTGGCCAGACGCCAAGCTGCACGACTACGGCGCGGGCCAAGGTCTGGAACTGCTGACCAGAGATGCCGCGCAGCAACTTTCCAGTGACGACTTTTGGAGCTTTATTGAGCGCCTCGCCACTGGGCGGCGCTTGGTCATCACATCCGATCACGGCTACGCCGCCACGGGCTACTTCCCCGATGCCGATGGTGAGGTTGCCTCGCACCTCAAGCAGACTTTTTCAAGCGGTCGCAGCAAGGCAGGCAATGGCGACGCAGGCCCCTTCGTTCCTCCCGTCGCCTTGCAAATCGACAGCCCGCATGGCGCACACCTGCTGGCGCTGGGGCGCAGAAAGTGGCGCAGCCAAGGCGGCTACCCAACCTTGACGCATGGCGGTCTCTCGCTGCTGGAAGTGCTGTCGCCCTTCGTTGAACTATCGAAGTAGGCCGATATGACAGCGGCCGAATTGCCAGAAGATTTCTTCGCAGACATCCAAGGGATTTTTCGCAAAACCCCGGTGCTGCTCGTCGGCTCTGGCTTCTCCTGTGGCTATGGCCTGCCCGGTATGGGCGCTTTGGCGGAGCACTTGGCAACCGCTGTGCACGATGCCCTGTCCACCGATGGGGCAAGGAACGCCTGGGCGCAATCAGTCGAAGCAATCAAGACAAATCTGGAAGCTGGCCTGAACGGCATTCCGCTTGGCATGGCGGAGTGGACAGAGATCGTATCAGCCATACGCGGAGAAACCGCGAAGCTGATTCTTGATAGAGCCATCGCCGCAGAGACGGAAATTCTTGGCGAAAAGGTCGCCGGTGGCCATGCGCCGTCACGCCTCTTGAACCGCTTGTTTAGTGGCTCTCCGCAGAACACGGACAGCATCCATGTCATTACAACCAACTACGACACGTTGTTGGAGTTGTTTTGTGATCTGGCAGAAATTCCCCTAGACACAGGATTTACGGGGTTCCGTCGGCGTAAGCCGCGTGCCAGGCCGCTCTTCCAAACGCAGTACAGCCGTGTTCTGGTGGCCGAAAAGCGCCAGCAGCAGGTCGATCACCGCATCTGCAAAACAGTTCGTCTATATAAGCCTCATGGCTCAATCAGTTGGTTGACAACGGACGATGGGCCAGTGGAAGCCCTCAACGATGTTTCCATCGCGGAACGAGCCATTGTCGTCCCCGGCCCGTCAAAGTACCAAGACGCACTGGTCAATAGGTTGTTCGACGAAATGCGTACCGCGATGAATGCGGTACTCACCGATGCCCAGGCACTGTTGTGTATCGGATTTGGCTTCAACGACGACCATTTGCAAGGCGTCATCAAGCATCGTCTGGCCGCAGGCATGCCGGCCATCATTGTCACGCGCGATCCGACCCCGAACATTGAAAAACTCCTCGGCGAACACCCCCATGTGATTGCCGTGTTCAAAGATGGGGATGGGGCAGTCTGTCGCTGGAACGGGAATGCACTGCGGTCACCAGAGCCGCTCTGGCAGTTGGATGACTTTCTGAAAAAATTTGTGGAGTGAGGCGAGGATGAGCATTTTCAATTTCACCGACGAGCAGTCATTGGGCGAAGTCCGCAGTGTTGAAACCTCACGGATCACCGTGCGGGTGACGGACGGTCAACGCCTGCAAAAGGCGCGCGTCGGTCGATTGGTCGCCATCCAGTTGATGGGCGATGAATGGCTGATCGGCATCATCGAGCGGGTGTGGCGGCATCCAGTGGAGCTGCCGACGCTGCCCGAAGCTGACCCGTCAGCGGATCTGGCTGCCGTGCCTCAAGAGGAAAACGGCGTGTCGATCAGCCTGGTCGGCACCTATCGCGCCCGGGATGGGCAGCGCAAGGACACTTTCACGCGCGCCGTTTTCATCCTGCCGGAAATCAACCGGCCTGTGTTCCCTATCGAGGAGAAATCTCTCGAAGACTTCATGGGCATCTTGAGCGCGTCATCCAAGGCGGACGCGGCTGCACCGCTCAAGGTCGGCACCTATACCCTGGATGGCAAGGCCAGCGCCTACATTGATGGCGACAAGCTTTTCCAGCGCCATGCCGCGTTGCTGGGCAGTACGGGCTCGGGCAAATCCTTCACCGTCGCCTCCATTCTTGAGCAGTCTGCACAACTGCCGCACGCGAATATCGTCGTGTTCGATCTTCACGGCGAATATTCGAGCATGAAATTCGCCAGCCACTACCGCATCGCAGGCATCGGCGATCTGAAAGCGAAGAAGGACGGCGCCATCTTCCTGCCCTTCTGGCTGCTGAATTACGACGAAATGCAATCACTGTTCGTGGATCGGTCTGAAGAGAGCGCCCCCAATCAGGCCAGTGAACTGATGAAGCAGGTCGTGGAGCTGAAGAAGAAATCCATCGAAGGGCTGGGGAAGCATGATCTGCTCGATGGATTCACAGTGGATACTCCGGTGCCCTATCGGTTGGCCGATCTTATTGAGGCTATCGCAGAAAAAGACAAGGAGATGGTGCAAGGAAGCAAGGGAGAAAAGCAGGGGCCGCTTTTCGGAAAACTGACGCGATTTCTGAACAGGATCAGTGTCAAAACGAAAGACCGTCGCTATGCCTTCATGTATCAAGCTCCAGCAGAATACGAGACTTACGAGGCGCTGCACCAGCTAGCCGAAAAGCTGCTCGGCACCGGCATCCAGCAAGATGGCATCAACCCCGGCATCAAGATTGTCGATTTTTCGGAGGTGCCCTCGGACATCCTACCGGTCGTCGTTGGTCTGGTTGCGCGAATCGTCTACCAAATCCAGTTCTGGAGCTCACCAGGGACGGATGGTGATGCCCGCCATCCTATCGTGCTCGTCTGTGATGAGGCACATCTCTACTTGCCAAGCGGTGCTGCCTCCATTGGCCCAATGGAAAAGCGCGCCCTGGAAAACTTCGAGCGCATCGCCAAAGAGGGACGCAAGTACGGTGTTGGGTTGATGGTAGTCAGCCAACGCCCCTCGGACGTCAGTACAACTATCCTCAGCCAGTGCAGCAACATCATCAGCTTGCGCCTGGCCAACAAAACCGATCAGGCAGTGGTCAGGCAGCTCCTGCCTGAAAGTCTGGAGGGGCTGATGGAGGTGCTGCCGACGCTGGACGTGGGCGAGGCTGTAGTGGTGGGCGACGCCACCTTGCTTCCGACCCGCATCAAGATGTCCAAGCCCAAACACGAACCACGCAGTGCAACGATTCCCTTTTGGTCGCGCTGGGCCACGCCCAAAGCAGAAGTTGATTTGGTTGCTGCGGTAGAAAACATGCGCAGGCAGTCGCGCGCACAAGAAGATTAAGGACGCTTGAATGGCCACCAAAAAAGAACTACTTGCACAGCAAGTCGCCAAAGCCGTCGGTGCAGGAAAGGCAGTCGCGCTGGAAACCGTCGATTTCAACGACCCCAACCGCCCCAAGACCTGCCTTGAGGTGGATTTCCCTGTCCTCCCAATCAATGAGATTGCGAAGGTCGAGACTGCATCAGGAGCAGGCAGAAAACCGATATACACGATGACGAAGTGGTGGGCGCGACGTCCATCAAGCGTGTTTCGGAGCTTGCTGATCGCAGCAGCGACGAAAGCCCCGGACGATCCATCGGAATCGGCAAAATTAGTCTGGGACAACTACTACGCCAACCACCAGAAGAAAGGCGCATTCAAGCACCTAAAGGTGGCCGACATTTTTATGGGTGAACCGCCCCGACTTTCTTGGAGGCCATTTGGTTTGAGTCAGGCCGCTTTGGCCTGACCGGCTTGTTGCCGATAGTAAGCTGCTTCGGCTTCTGCTGGCGGGATGTATCCGATCGGCCCCAGCAGTCGTTGATGGTTGTACCAGTGCACCCAGTCCAGCGTGGCCAGTTCCACCTGCTGGCGGTTGCGCCACGACCGCCGATGGATCACCTCGGCCTTGTACAGCCCGTTGATCGTCTCGGCCAGCGCGTTGTCATAGCTGTCGCCCACGCTGCCCACCGACGGTTCGACCCCGGCTTCGGCCAGTCGCTCGCTGTAGCGGATCGACATGTATTGCGACCCGCGGTCGGAGTGATGGATCAACTCGCCCTCCCGTTGCCGGGCGTGCAGGGCTTGCTCCAGTGCGTCCAGAACGAAGTCGGTCGTCATCGAACTGGACACCTTCCAGCCCACGATCCGACGTGCGTACGCGTCGATCACGAACGCCACGTACACCATGCCCTGCCAGGTCGAGACATAGGTGAAGTCGCTCACCCATAGCGCGTTGGGTCGATCGGCATGGAACTGCCGGTTCACCCGGTCCAGCGGGCACGGTTGCGCCTTGTCGCTGACCGTGGTCTTCACCACCTTGCCGCGGATCACGCCACGCAGGCCCAGCCGACGCATCAGCCGTTCCACCGTGCACCGGGCCACCTGCCAGCCTTCCCGCAGCAACTGCCGCCACACCTTGCGCACCCCGTAGACCTGACGGTTCTCGTCCCAGACCCGGCGGACCGCCACCTCCAGTCCCTGGTCCCGCCACCAGCGGTTCGGATTGCGCTCCGGATCGGCCTCACGGACCGCATGGTTGTAGTACGTCGACGGAGCGATCTGAAGTACACGGCAGATCGGCTCGACTCCGTAGGCGTGACGGTGTTCGGTCACGAACCTCGTCATGGCTTGAAGTGGCGGTCGAGCTCCGCCTGGGCAAAATATGCTGACGCCTTGCGCAGGATCTCGTTGGCCTGCCGCAGCTCGCGGTTCTCCCGCTCCAGCGCCTTCATCCGCGCCCGCTCATCGGTCGTCAGGCCCGGCAGCTTCCCCTGATCACGCTCGGCACGCCGCACCCACAACCGCAGCGTCTCGGCTGTGCACCCGATCTTCCCGGCAATCGACTCGATCGCAGCCCACTGCGAACCGTGACCGTCCTGGTGCTCCAGCACCATCCGCACCGCCCGATCCCGAACTTCCGGGGAATATTTCACTGGCTTGTTCATGACTCCATCCTCTCAAGAGTTGGAGCCTCCAGGAATCCCGGGGCGGTTCACCTTGAAGCGCCCTGCCCGTATCAAGCGCCTGCTGGATGCGCCACGCTGGGATCTGGTGGTGTTTGACGAAGCGCATCACCTGACTGCCCACCGCACGGGCGGCAAGGTGCGCAAGACGGAAAACTACAAGCTGGCCGAAGCGCTGAAGGATCACGCGCGGGATCTCTTGCTTCTGTCTGCTACGCCGCACCAAGGCAATCACTTCCAGTTCTGGATGCTGGCGCAGCTTTTGAACCCCACGCTGTTTGGCAGTCCCGAGGACATGCTGGAAAATCGCCATCGCCTGAACACGGTGATGTTCCGCCGTACCAAGGCCGATGCCTGCCAGCCCGATGGCTCACCGCTGTTTGCCCGGCGCTGGGTGCATACCGAGTCCTTCCTGATGAATCAGGAGGAGCGGCTGTTTTACGAGAAGCTGCGCGAATACCTGGAAGACGGGTTCGATCTGGCCCGCCGCCAGGGCAACCAGGGGCGCGCACTGGGCTTCTTGATGGCGATCTTCCAGAAGATCGCGGCATCGAGCTTTGCTGCCGTGCGCCGCACGCTCAAGCGCCGCTTGTTGATGCTGACGCTGCACGAGGCATTTCTGCGCGACAAGGAGCTGGACATCGAAGGCCGCGAACGCCTGACCGAGGAAGCACGCGAGCTGATTCACGAGGAATTTGGCTTGCCGCGCGACAGCGTTGGGCGCAGCGAGGTGGATCGCGTGTTGGCGGACCTAAAGTACCGGCTGGTGAAGAAGCTGGATGAAGAGGCGCTGGAAATGGCCTCCGACCCCTATGGCAGCGAGTATTCGGCTACGCACGCCGAGGAGGCAGCGTCTGCTGTGGTGGATTTGCATCTGCCCGAGGAGCGCCTGCGCATTGGTGAATTGCTGCGCATCTTCCCGCAGCAGCGCGAGACCAAGGCACAAAAGCTGCTCGATGGTTTGGGGCATCTGTGGCGGCAGAACGCCAATGAAAAGATCGTGATCTTCGCCACCTACCTCGGCACGGTCGATCTGATTGCCCGCGAAATTGAACAGGCTTATCCCGGCCAGGGCGTGGTGGTGCTGCGTGGCGGCGATCACGGTGCCAAGCTGGCAGCAGAGCGGAAGTTCCGCCTGAAAGACGGGCCACGTGTGCTGGTGTGTACAGCGGCTGGCCGCGAGGGCTTGAATCTGCAATTTGCGCGCATTCTGTTCAATTTCGACCTGCCGTGGAACCCGATGGACATGGAACAGCGCATCGGGCGCATTCACCGCTATGGACAGAACCACACGGCGCAGGTCTACAACCTCGTGCTGTCGGACACCATCGAGGGGCGCATCTTCCTGCTGCTGGACGAGAAGTTGACTGAAATTGCACGCACGGTCGGCAAAGTCGATGACCAGGGCAATGTGGCCGAAGACCTTCGGGCGCAGATTCTGGGACAGCTTTCCGAACGGTTGAACTACGACCGCCTGTACCAGGAGGCGCTGTCTGACCCTGAACTGAAACGCACACAGGTGGAGCTGGAAGCGGCACTGTCCAATTCCCGCGAGGCACGGCAGGTGGTGTTCGACCTGTTTCAAGACCTTGACGGTTTCAGCCTCGATGACTACCAGCCCTTCTCGGATGTGTCCTCCAGCCTGGATCGGCTGGTGCGTTTTCTGTCGGCGGCCGTGGCAGACCGCCAGCAGAAGCTGCTGAAGGTGGACGAAGAAACCTACGACCTTGTGACAGTGGATGGCACGCGCCGTGCACGGTTCACACTGAACCGCGATACCGCCACCAGCAGGGACGATCTGGAACTGATTGGATTGGATCACCCCTTGGTACAGGAAGAGCTGGGCCGCTGGCGCAGCGTGACGCCCGAAGACATCGGCTTTGCGGTGGCTGGGGATGTTGACGAGCCGGTGCTGCTGTCCTTGTGGATGGTGGAGGCATCTGCCGGCAACGGTGAGCGCCGTGTGGTGGTGCAGCCCATCGCAGTCAAGCAGGACGGGACACGGGTGCCGACTATTGAGCGGCAATGCGAACGGTATCTGCAAGCATCGGCGATCTCGCCGAGTTTTACACCGGAGCAGCGGCTGGCGTTGTTTGCCCACACCGTGGAGCCAACGTTGCAACGTGAGTTGAAACACAAGGGCGCGGCCAATGGAGATGGCAGCTATTCGGCCGAGCTGATTGGATACGTTGAGGTACTGAAAACGCCCGATTGAAGCAGAAGGGCCACGCTGAATCCGAGGGCGAGAGAATTTTTCAAATAGTGAGGTTGCGCTGTTTTCCAATCTCCCATGACACGCCGCCGCCACGTACCGTCGCGGCGAGCTGCTGGCCCAGCCGCTGCTCGATCACGGGTTTCCACGGCACGAGGCTGAAGCCCATGCCGTCATTGAGCATCGCATAGCGCCCGCTGGCGAGCATGACAGAGCGCCGATAGATGCCGGCTACGCGCTGGCCATCAGCCACCGGGCGATGCGCCAGGCCGGTTTCGGTAGCAATGTCCTTGGCCGCCTGCGCCAGTTCCCGATTGCGCAGCGTGCCCAGCAGATTGCGCGCCAGGATCACGCGCTGCCCTCGCCGCTCGGCCAACCCCTGCTCGGACAGGAAGTCGGCACGCTGCTGCATCGCCTGCTTGGCCTCGCCACCAAAGCCCAGGTCGCCCAAGCCCGAGCCGCCGCCGATCAACTGCTGGTCGAGCCAGGTGGCGCCGATGACACGGGCCTGCCGCTCGATGGGCAGATGCGATTTCAGCTCCACGGCCACGCCGCCCAGGCGCTGCGCATCGTAGCGGCGACCCTGTTCTGGCAGGTCGCCAGGCACCTTCCATAGCCCCTCGGCCACACGCTCCACGATGCCGGCGCGGCGCAGGGCTTCCAGCCGGCGAACGTGGGCTGCCACGACCTCCTGCGGATCACGGCCCGGTACGGCCTGACCCTGCGCGACGGCCAGGTGATGGTCGGTGCGGTATAGGCCACCGCTTGCCAGCGCGGCGATGTTGCGATCGGCCGCACGCACGTCGGCCGCCCCCTTCACTTCCACCACGGCGCCGGCCGGATAGTTCGCCGGCTCGTCGCGGGCGTTGAGCGCGACGTAATGGGCCTTGCCGTCCACACCGTCGATGACCAGATAGCCCCGGTCGCGCAGCTCGTCGGCCAGCCCTTTCGCGGCTACGCGCCCGAGAATGGTTCGGCCATCGTCTCCCGGCTCGAACACCGCCAGCTCGCGCAGCTCGCCGCGCATGGCCCGTTGCATGGTGCGAATGATGTCACCACGCTCGCCGAGGGCGCGCAAGGTTTTCTCCGCATCGGCATGGACAGCCCAAGTGCCCGGCTGCGTCTCGTCGGCCAGGCCCAGGCACTGCAAGTGTTGCAGGCGGCCGATCAGCAGCAGGCGCTGGCGTTGCAGCCGGGGTTCGTTGAAGTGTTCGATCTGCACTCGGCCACCCTCGCCGACCTCGCGTTGCAGCGTGCGATCCAGGCTCGTCCATCGCTCCTGATTCACCTCGCGTGTCAAGGTCTGCTGGATCTCCAGCTCGGTGCGCGGCCCCAACCATTCGGTCGCCAGTTCGGCGGCCCGATGGCGGAAGCCGTGGGCGATGTAGTCGCCCGCGATGATGAGGTCTTTGCCGGTATCGTCGCGCCCACGCACGATCAGGTGGGTGTGCGGGTTGTCGGTATTCCAGTGATCGACTGCCACCCAATCCAGCCGCGTGCCCAGGTCGGCTTCCATGCGGTTCACCAGATGCCGGGTGTAGGTGCGCAGGTCGTCCAGCTCGGCGCCGTCTTCCGGGGAGACGATGAAGCGGAAATGGTGCCGGTCGTCGGCGGCCCGCTCCTTGAAGGCGTCAAGGTCGGCTTCGTCGGTCTGCGGCCCGTAGGCCCGGCCCGGTTCACCATCGCGGCCCGCGCCGTCGCGCCCGATGTAGCGCAGGTGTTTCGCCAGCGATTGGGGGCTGGCGTTGCGCTGATTGACCAGCAGCGTCTTGATGGTCACGCGCCGCGACATGGGCGTCAGCTTCGCGCCGGCGAAGCGCGCCGCCGTATGGCCGCGCCCCAGGCGCGAGCCGGGCCGCTGGCCGGAGCCCTTGCCACTGCCGCCAGGACGGCGCACTGAAGACTTGCCGCCGCTGGCCTTGCCCGCCTGCTTGAGCACCTTGGAGACGAAGCCCTGGCCCTGGCCCTTGCCTCGGTTCTTTGGGGCGCTCGGACGCACCCGGAAATCGTCGTCGCGGCGGTCGGTCATGGCCGCTCTCCCTGCAAGCTATGGCGTGTCCGGGCGTGCGAAGCACGCGGACATGCCTGCATCGGCGCGGGCCCCGCGCCCCACGCGGCACGGCGGCGAAGCCGATGCGTGCCCCGCCACCCCCACCTGCAGACGGGCTTTCGACGCGGCCAGGTGCCGCGTCCTTTTGTCTTGCCTTCCGCCTTTGCCCCTCGCTGGCGCTCCGGGCAGCGGCGGCCAGGCAGCGCTGTTGCGCGAGCAACCAGCGCGCCGGCGAACACGGCGATGGCCGTAGGCCAGCCGTGTTCGTGGCAAGACGCCTGCACGTTGGACGGCTGCGCCGGAGGCAGCGCGAAGTGCGGTGCCCAATGCGAAGTATTGGCACCCGCACTGCACGCGCGACGACACGGCGACGGCCAGCAGAACGACACGCCCTATGGCACGATGAACTGCACGGCAACGTGCAGCGAGTCGGCGGCCATCATGGGCGGGACTCCAGCCAGACCGGATGCGCGACGCCGATCACGACGGATGCGCTGACCGGCCCGAAATACCTGCTATCGAACGACGCCGGATTGGTCACACTGAGCAGGAACAGTTCGCCGGGTTCGAGGTGACGGCATTGCTGCCAGGATAGCAGCGGCCGGCCCCAGCGGTCGGCGGGCAGCACGGCGGCCGAAGGCACGCCGTCGATGCGGACGATGCGGCCAGTGATGCACACCTCCTGCGGCGCAACGGCGCCCACGCGCTTGAGCAGCGGCACGCTCGCCGGCAGGTAGCCGCGCTGCGCGGCCAGCGCGGCGGCGTCTGGCGGCAGCGCGGTCAGGACGATGCTGCCCACGGACAAGGAACGTGGCTGCGAGCCGGTGCCGTGGCCCAGCGGATCGACGCTATACCAGCCGACCGCCACGCTATCGGACGGGTTGTAGATCAGGCGCGGCAGCGGATGCACGAAGGACGCCCAGGCCAGCGCAGCGAGGCCGCAGGTGGATATGCCCGCCAGCACGAGGCGAGCGCGCAGGCGCGAACGAGGACGTGGCGGAATGCCCGCTGCACCGGCAATGGCGGATGGAAGCGTCATGGCAGTGCCCTCCCTATGAGCCAGGCGGCGTGCCGCTCTGCGGTGTATTCGGGCAGTGGCAGGCGCGCAGCGAGCCGGTTGGCGAGCGTGCGCCAGTACGCGGGCGAGACAGCGACGAGCGCGATGCCCAGCGCCTCGATGGCGTCGATGCGTTCCAGCACGGCACGGACCTGGTTCTCGCCCTCGGCGTGCAGCAGCAGGCGCGCACCCGGCTGCACGCCAGGAATGCGCTGCGCCGCATCGAGCGGCGTGCAAGCCTGCATCATCATGAGCTGCCAGCGCACGGTGCCGTAGTCGTTGGCCTGCCAGCGGACACGGCACAGAACCGCGTTCGGCAGGAATACGGCGCAGCGCCGCCAGCGGTCGAGCCGGATGATGCGCGCCGGCTCGCCGAAGCGCAGATAGAGCTTGAAGCGTGGCTCGATGTAGGCCAGCGCCACGCGCGTCAGCGGTGCGCTGGCAGGCTGGCCAGCAAGCGCGGCCGGTGATGGTAGCGGCGCAGCCGTGACCGCGACAGCGGCAGACGAAGCGAATGCAATCATGGGGTGTTCTCCCTGCGGTGTTCTGGAAACTCGCGCTCCAGCAGACCGCGCAGCAGGTCGGCCACAGTCACGCCTTGCGTAAAGGCAGATACCTTGATGCGCGCCCGCATCGCGGGCGTGATGTCGAGGGTCAGGCGAGCCGTGTAGAGGTCGCCCCTGCTCAGCGCATCGGCATCGCCTTGGCGAATCCAAGCCTCGGCGTGTGGATTCGCGGGCGGACGCGCGCCGATGCCGACGCGCTTGGCCGTGCGTTTGCCGTTCGGTGGCGGCTTCGCGTTCATGGCGTCCACCGCAGCAGTTCGTCCACCAGCGCAGTGATTTCGCGCGCGGCGGCGCTGTCCGGCGCTGTCTCGCGTGCAAGCCGACCAGCGGCCACGCTGTCGGCGAACACGATGCGTTGATGCACTTCCGCGCGCAGCGCAGGAAGCGGCTGGTCAGCGAGCGCCTGGCGTGCTTCACGCCCGATCACGGTGGTACTGACGCGCCGGTTGATGACGAAGGCCGCGCGCAATGCAGGCCGAAACACCTGCGCCTCGCGGATCAGCGCCACCATCTCGGCGCTGGCCCACAGGTCGTAGGGGCTGGGCTGCACGGGGATCAGCACGCGCTCGGCCGCCAGCAGCGCGGAGCGCGCCAGCGCCGCGATGCGCGGCGGGCCGTCGATGACGACGTGATCGGCGCGACGGGCCAGTTCTGGCGCTTCCTGGTGCAGCGTTTCGCGTGCGAGGCCCACGGCGCTGAACAGCCGTGGCAAGCCTTGCTGGCTTCTGCGCTGCGTCCAATCCAGCGATGAACCCTGCGGATCGGCGTCCAGCAGCACGACGTGCTGGCCGCGCATCGCCAGCTCGCCAGCGATGTGCGTGGCGAGCGTGGTCTTGCCCACGCCGCCTTTCTGGTTGAGCAGAGCGACGATCATGGCGCGGCCCTCCGTGCTGGAAAGCCTTGCTTCCATTCGCTTGCAAAACCTGTTATCTGGTGGTCGTGATTGCCTGCCGTTTCTGGCCGCGTGGCGGTTGTCCACCGCAGCGGCGCTTCCCTACTAAAAGTTAGAGAGATTAAGTTAGGGAAGTTAGAGGGCGCGCAAACCCAATGCTGGCGCGGGTTTGCGGCCGATCGGCACGCCTGATAGCACGATAGTCCCACGCCCGATAGCACGATACCCCGCACGCCTGATAGCACGACACCATTCACAGGCTCTCCCGGAGTTATCCCCGTGCCGTTTGCGGCACGGGCCGGAAGGTCAGCAATTCCGTTCCGTCGTCCGGCATCCGCTCGATTCCCAACACGTAGCCGGGCAGCGACTGCCGCGCGACCAGCGCGCGCAGGTCGCAGGCGAAGTCGTAAGGCTTCGCGGTGCTGCCCGATTTCTGGTGCAGGTAGCGAAAGTCGAACTGCCAGCCGTGCGCCTGCCTGCCGCCATGCTTGCGCACCAGGCGATAAAGCCACCGCTCGATGCCACCCGTCAGCCGGAAATACGCCGGGTCGATGGTCAGCACCAGGGCGGCGTCGAGCACGCCGGCATAGAACCAGTCCGGCAGGATCAGCTCGATGCCCAGCGGCGTGCCATTGGCATCGGCCAGTTCCTTCCATTCGTTGATCCACGAGAAGCGGTTCAGGCGCCGCCCGGTCGTCTCGCGGATGGACGTGGCCACCGTGGTCGATTGCAGGCGATCCAGCGCGGCCTTGAGGCGCTGGTAGTCGCGCAGCGACTTGCCGCGCCCGATGAAGCGCAGGATCTCGTAGGGCGTGGCGCGCATCAGCCGCGAGGGCCGCAGGCCCGCGTCCTTCGCCTCCACGATCTGCGAGGCCGCCCAGATCAGCACGTCCGCATCCCAAATAGTGGCGATACCGTGCTCCTGCGTGCCTTCCACGCGGATCGTGATGTTGCCCGCCCGGAAGTCGATCGGCTTGACCCGCTTGGACTTGCCGAGCGAGAAGAACGGATAGGCCATCAAATCCTGGCTGTCGCGCGGCGCCATGTCGCCGGGCAAGGCGCGGAACAGGTCGAGCTGTTCGCGTTCCTGCATCGGCTGCTGCCGGTGCGGCAGCGCAGGGCTGGACATGGCAAAGGCCACCTGCGCGCCAGCGTTCAGCGCGCACGGCTGTCCGCCGCATGATGCTCGGCGTATTCGGGATCGGAAGTCGTCTCGAAGCTGCGGTCGGCCGCCCATATGTCGAGGTCGGCCACGGCGTACATGACGCGGCGACCGAACTTGCGAAAGCGCGGGCCACCACCGATCACGCGCTGTTTCTCCAGGGTGCGCGGCGACAGGCGCAGGTACTCGGCAGCTTCGTCGTTGGTCAGGTAGCGTTGAGGCTGCATGGACGCAGCGACAGCAGTGGCGGCAGGCCGCAAGGGAGCGGGACGCATGGTGTAAACCTCCATAGCTTTCAAAGCTCCGGCCACACAGCGCAACCGGATGGAGGCAGTCTCAGAAAACCAAGCTGTTCTGCTCAGGGTCGTTTTGCGCCATCATCAGAACGACCCTTCTCAAGCGGCGAAATTTGTGCTATCCGGCGATAGCCGCCGCGCATCATTGCATCGCCTCGCCGCACCAGACGGCGCACCTTCGAGCGCAGGCCACCGTCGCTGTACCAATCGGCCAAGGCATCCACGCCGAACAAGCCTTCACCGACCTCGCGCAAGGACGCGCCCGCCAGGGTGGCGTCGAGCGCTTGCAGGGTATGCAGTTCCAGCAGCGCGGCCGGTGTTGGCCTGGGCTTGGCATCGGCAATGGCTGCGCCCGGCGCATAGCCGCGCGCAGGCGCGGTAGTGCCGCCGCGATAGGCATGGACCACGGCCATGCCGTCTTGCAGGCCGGGCGCCAGCGCGAAGCGCAGGCAGCGACCAGGACTGCGCGCGATCAGCGCCAGGCCCTTGCCATCATGCAGCAGGTGCTTGTGGCCGGGGATGTGCCAGAACGCGAACGCGGCGGCGTCCAGTGGTGGATCGGCATCCGGGTAGAGCTGCACCACGGCATCGGAGCCGGGCAGCCAGGCCGGATGCGCGTCGCGCGCATCCAGGGCTGGGTCTTCCAGCAAGCGCAAGCCCCAGCGTTGAGCCGCCTGCTGCGCAGCTTGCAGCCGGCGATGATGGCGCAGCCAGTCAAGCCGGTAGTCGGGATTCCTGCGCAGGTATTCCCAAGCCAGCGCGAGCGCATCGAGCCACAGGACAAACAGGTACGCCGCAGTGGGATACCAGTGCGCGAGGTGATGGGGATTGACCATGGCGCCTCCTCCCTGAGAACAGGATTCGCCGTCACGGAAGGGACTACGCGCTACATCGCCATCGTTGGAAAATTTGGAGGTTCAAGATAGGTGGAAGGGGTCAAGACCGAATGGCTCCGATGCGTAGCAGTGTTTGTCTCAATGCGGCGGCGGCAGCACTCCGAACTTGGAGCGCTGCATTGTCCAGCCTGCCGCAACCCGCGCCACGCATCATGACTGTTTCGATCAGACTGGCCGGGGTATGCCGCAAGAATGCCGATTGAGACCTGACCGGCATGACACCAGACTGAAAAAATCACAGTCAGCCTTGTTCAGTCCGGGATAGCCCCGTCGCGCTGGGCCAGCCGGGTGTATTCCGACAGCGTGCGCGTTGGGCAGAAATAGAGGTCACGCATCACGGGCTGCTGGCGCGGCCCGACGATGCCGGCCAGCTCGGATAGCTTGACGGTGCCTTGCGCCGGTATACCGATCCCCAGGTCGATAAGTCCCCAGGCGGTGTCGCCATCGGCGGGATCGAGCGCGGCCAGCAGCCAAGTCACATGCGCGTCCGGCGTGAACAACCGGACCACGGGCACCGGGTCGATGGCCCGGCCAGCGGCGCGGGCCTGGCCGTGGGCCAGCAGGCACACACGGTCGTCCTCGGTGATGAGCGGATTCATGGCGATTCCCGTCGGCTGCACGAATCCGCCAAAGCGTGAAGGCGCAAAACCGTATCGGCGGATTTGGGCATGAACACGATTGTGATTCCGTGGGTCTGCGCCTTTGTCGGAGTCCGTAAATACGGATTTCTGCAGAAGCGTAAAACGGTGGGGTTTTGATGAATGAGTTAAAGATAACGTGGTTTTAATTGTGCGGCGAATCGACGCTTCTGTCCATGCAGAAGCGATCCGTCCAGCCCGGCCGACCGGCTGGCTCCACCACCCATGACGCCGAGTTGGCTCACGCCTTCGGCGCTGCGGTGCGTGCGCTGCGGATAGAGCGCGGTATCGCGCAAGAATCGCTGGCGCACCTGGCTGGCGTCGAACGTTCGCACATGGGCAAGATCGAGCGCGGCGAGCACATGCCAACGCTGGCGATCATCTTCAAGATTGCCGGCGCGCTCGAATGCAGCACGGCGGTGCTGATGAGCGAGGCTGAAAGCCAGCTCGCAGCGGCAGCCCTGCCGTAGGCTGGGCGGGGTCGATCCGGCGCAGGCCGGTTCGGCGGTGTTCAAGGGGCGCCAAGTGCAGCGCGGCGGGGATGGGCCTTGCGCCGATCCCCTGGAGGCAAGCGTAGCGCGCAGCGCCGCAGGCGCGAAGGCGTGAGGGATTGGAGTCGAATGGCCGTGACGGCAAAGACGGCACGGGGCGCAGCCCGCAAAGCCCGGTGGCGCAACGCGCCGAAACGCCATGCTTTGATCGCAGCCGCTGGTGCTGGCTTCCCAACATGAAGATGCGACCCGAAAAAGGCCACTGCCTATCTCGGTCTGGTATGGGACGTAGTGATAGCGCAGCGCCCCGCCGCAATGGACGGGGCGCTGCGGCGGTCACGCCGCCTGGGGCTTGCTGCGCGACCAGATCAGGTCGTGCGTGCCGTCCTCGCCTTCGATCAGGCGGGCATAGACCGGAGCCGGGAACGAAGGATCGTCGAGGGTCACGGACTTGTATTCCCGCCCGGCCTCGCTGGTCTTGTTCCACGCCGCGCCGATGTCGTGGCCGGCGGCCTGGAGGCGGAAGTCGGGGGCGTTCTCGCTGCTGCCCTTGTCGTTGGGAACCAGCTTGACCTTGACGTTGAGGGTCAGGGTGCGGAGCGTGCCGGTGAAGCCGTCTTTGTCTGCGGTGAAGGTGCCGATGTTGGCCATGATGATTTCTCCTTTCGGTGGAACAAGGTTCGCGCCCATCGCGTCCTTGTTGTGATCCGGCCAGCGGGGGACGGGCTGGCTGCACCGCTTGCGGTCGAAACGCAGTGGAGAGCCGGGAGGCGAAAACAATTTGCTGCGCGAGGAAGCCGCGCAGCAGCGGGGAAATTGTTTTCGCCGGACGGTTGCAGCCATGAAGCCCGAGGCGCAGCCGCGCCCCCGCCAGGATTCACAACGAGACAAGGACGCCTTGGGACGAACCGCTCCGAAAGGAGATGGAGCCGACTCGGCATCCCCGCCCGAAGGCTTCTCCGGCTCGCCCACTGACGCGGGCAAGGTCAACCACCCAATGACAGGCGAGAACGCCCCCGCCGCACCTTGCGGTGCCGGTCTTGAGGCGTGGCGTGGAACAAGACCAGCGATGCCGGTTGGGTTGTCCGTGAACCGTCCTTCGTAACGTGATGGGCAGGAACCGCCAGCGTTGAGGACGGCACGCATCTGCACAACCTGCCGCAGCAAGCGCCAGCGTGTTCGCCAGCATCCCGTCCATTGCGGCGGGGCGATCCGGCGCAGCCGGTTCGGTCGCATCGAGGGGCGCCAAGCATTGCGCGGCGGGGATAGCCCGCAGGGCTTTCCCCTGGAGGCAAGCGAAGCGCGCAGCGCCGCAGGCGCGAAGGCGTGAGGGATTGAAGTCGAATGGCCGTGACGACAAAGACGGCACGGGGCGTAGCCCGAAAGCCCGGCGGGGCGAAGCGCCGACACGCCCAGGCCGTTCTATATTTTCAGGAAGGAATCCAAGAGCAGTCCATGACCATCCAGCTACGACACGAAACACCTGACGACATGGCCGCCATCGAGGCCGTCACGGTCGCCGCCTTCGCCGATGCACCGCACACCAGCCACACCGAGCAGTTCATCATGCGCGCCCTGCGCGCCGCCGGCGAACTGACGCTTTCCATCGTGGCCGAGGAACACGGCCAGGTCGTCGGCCATGTGGCCCTGTCGCCCGTGACCATCACCGATCGCAACGGCCACAAGGCCGAAGGCTGGTACGGCTTGGGGCCGATCTTCGTCCTGCCGCAAAGGCAAGGGCACGGCATCGGCTCGCGCCTGATGGAACAGGCGCTGTCTGAACTGCGGGCCATGCAGGCCGCAGGCTGCGTGCTGCTGGGCGATCCCGCGTACTACGCGGGTTTTGGTTTTCAGGCCCATGCGGGCCTGCAACTGCCGGGCGTGCCGCCCGGCTACTTCATGGCGCTGGCCCTACATGGGCCGGTTCCCGAAGGCATCGCGCACTACAGCGATGCTTTCAACGCCGCCGCCTGAGCCAGCGCGAAGGCGGCGGCGTTCTGAATCGGCTGCTGGCCTTGAACACCGGGCGCGGCCACTGCCGCGACCGGATTTGCATTTCACCGCGCCCAGGACGGCACGGCCTGGGCGCGGTGCTGAACGCGGTTATTCCTTCGTCTCGATAAGCCACCACACGGCACGCGGCAAGGCGCGGCCCGTGAGGGGATGAATGTCGGTGAGGTCTGCGCGGGCTGACCAGCCCGAGGGCGGGCGGTAGCCGCGCACGTCGCCTGCGCCGTGCCAGCGGCGGGCGCGTACCGTGCCGGCGGCGTAGATGGCCGCCATGCGCGGGCGACTGGTGGTGGTACGGGTCATGGGGGCTTCTCCTTGCAGCGAAGCGCCCCGGTCGAGGCCGGGGCGCTTGCCTTCGGCGCGGGTCAAGCGGCCAGCGCCTCGGCGGGTTCATCCGCCATTGCTTCGGCATCCTCCGGGGCGTCCTGCTCCGGGCTTTCCTCCTGCGCGGCATCCTGCGGGCCTGCGGCCTTGAAGATGCCGGGCATCCAGCCCGTGCCATCGGCCAGCCGCTCGGCCTCGCTGGCAATGTCGGCCTTCTTCAACTTCGCCAGCCGGTTGACCTGCTCGGGCGCGTACTCCCCCACGGCATCCAGAATCACGGCCTTGGAAACGTGCTTGAAATAGCCTTCTGCGGTCGGCTTCCACCATGCGGCCATGTCGAGGCCCACGGCCTGCGCCAGTTCCCCGCCGGGCTGGTGCGCCGTGGCGCGAGGCGTCACCACGTCCACCGTGGAAGCCACGCACACGGCCAGCAGCCGCACCAGTTCGTCTTGCGGCTTCGCCAGCAGCGCGGCGAACAGTTCGGCGCTGTCCTCCGGCAAGGCTTCACCGGCCACCTGTTGCAGTTCGCGCAGCGCCACGGCAGCGGGCGATTCCGGCCAGTCCGGGGCCATGCCTTCCAGTCGGTCTTGCGCCGTGAGGCGCACGCCGAGCGGCAGGCCATCGCCGTAGGCGTCGGGCTGCAAGACGGTCTGCACCATGCCATGCACCAGCGCGGCCAGCGCGACGTGCGGATGCCGTGCGACTTCGATTTGCAGCGCCGCCGTGCGGTGGGCGCTCAACCGCTGCGCCAGCCGGTCGGACAGGCTCGCGGCCTTGGGCGCGTCGTCGGCGTCCTCGTGCTCGTCGTTGGCGGCTTCGCCTTCGGTGTTGCTGAAACCGCGCCGCAGCTTTTCCAGCGTGCGCAGCGCCTTGGCCTCGGCCTCGCGCAGCAGGCCGCGATGAATGACGGCCTCGCCGTTGCGGTCGATGGTGACGATGGCACCGGCCACCTCGCGCACCTCGGGCGCATAGCCTTGTAAGGCGTCCTCCGCGTCTTGCAGTTCCCCGACCACCTGATCGCGCCGCTGTTCCAGCTTCTCGGCCTTGGCCTCGTCCTCGGCGTCGCAGGCTTCTTCCAGTTCGGCGTCGATCTTTTCGAGGCGGGTTTCCAACGAGGCGATGCGGCGGGCCTCGCGGGTGGTCGGCTCGCGGCGATGGCGCGGGGCGTTCTGGAACGCCTGCCGTTCCTCGTAGGCCAGATGCGGCACGGCCTCCACCCACGCCCAGCCCTCGGCGCGCACGTCCTCGGCCAGCGTTGCCAGCTTGTCGCGCACCAGCGTTTCCAGCACTGCGGTATCGGTGAGGTAGGTTCCGGCAGCGCCTTCTGCGAACAGGTCGCGGCGGATGCCGCCGCCTGCCTGCCGGTAGGTGTCCAGCCCGACGAAGCGCACCAGCGCGTGCGCGGCGTCGATTTCGCGCTCGGTCAGGCGCTCGCGCAGCTTGGGCGGGCTGCGCTGCCATTCCGGCGCACCATAGAACGCGGCTTCCTGCGCGGCGTGGTCGTCGGTGATGGTCAAGGCCATCAACTGTTCCAGCGTGACGGTTCCGGCGCGGTAGTCGGCCATCAGGCGCGGCGCGATGTGGGCGAGCTTCAAGCGGCGCTGCACCACCAGCGGGGACACGCCGAAGTCGGCGGCAATGTCCTCGATGGGCCGGCCTTCCTTGACCAGCGCGGCGAACGCCTCGAACTGGTCGGCGGGGTGCATCTGCTCGCGCATCAGGTTTTCCGCGAGGCTGACGGTACGAGCGGACGCATCGGGCACCAGCAGGCACGGCACTTCGTAGTCGGCGGGGATGCGCTTCTTCTTCGCCAGCAGCTTCAAGGCGGTCAGGCGGCGGTCGCCTGCCACCACTTCGTAAGCCTCGCCATCGGTGGCAAGGATGACGATAAGGTTTTGCAGCAGGCCGATGCGGGCAATGCTCGCGGCCAGTTCGGGGATGGACAGGCGCGGCATCTTGCGGGCGTTGCGCTTGGAGCGGCGCGGCAGCAACTGCGAGAGCGGAACCAGAATCAGGTTCTTGGACGGGTCGGCCATTTCCAGCGGGGCGGCGGCTTCGATGGTGATGGCTTCGGTTTTGAGTACGGCGTTCATGGTGATAACTCCTAGCGGTTGGGATGCAGCAGCGAGAGAAGCGGCAAGGGCTGCTGCCTGCCCCTGCCGCGTGGGGATTCAGGCTTTCAACTGACGCAGACCATCGGCCAGCAGCCACAGGGCGCGATTGAGGCGCACGCTTTGGTCGATGCCCTGCACGGGCCGGGTGGTCTGGCGGCGGCCATTCGCGGCGCGGGCGGACAGGCCGCCTTTGGTCAAGTTCTCCTGCGTGCGGTTGAACACGCTCCACAGGTCGCGGCGGTCGTCGTCATGGCGGCGCGGCACTAGGATTTGCGATTCCGTGATGGGCGCGGGCTTGTCCTCGTCGTACTTCAACGCCAGCGCAGCGCGGGCGAACACTTCCGATTCCCCGGCGTCCAGCGTGATGGCGCGCATGGCATCGCGGGATTCCTGCGCCCGGTCGAAGCCGTGCAGGACTTCGTAAGCGCCTTCGATGACGTGCCCGGCTACGTCGCCCTTGTGGGGAACGCGCACGTCGGCCACGGTGTCGCCGCAGACAAGGCCATTGCTGCAAACGAAGCGGAACATCCCGGCCAGCATCTGGTAGCTGCTGGTGCCGTCATGGGAGTTCAGCAGGATGATTTCGTTGGCCTCGCGGCCGTTGATCTGGCTGGCGTGGCGCAGCCGGATCATGTGCTTGGTGTAGTCGCGGCGGTCGTCGTGACGCACGCGGGTTTGCGTCACCATGAACGGCTCGAAGCCTTCCCCGCGCAGTTCTTGCAGCACGGTCGCGGTGGGGATGTAGCTGTACCGCTCGGAGCGGCTTTCGTGCGGGGCGTCCGCGAAGATGGACGGGGCCACGGCCCGGATTTGGTCATCGGACAAGGGGCGTTCCGAACGCAGCACCGGGGAACGGGAAGCGAAGCGGGATGCGAGTTGCATGGCATTTCTCCTGACAAAGAAAAAAGGGTTTGCTGTTCACACCGCACACCGGATTCCTAGATTCGGAAGCCCAGCCTTTCGGCTGTTCGGTGCGGTCGGCACGAGGAACCCGGTTGGCCCTGTTGCCACCGTCTTTCCTGAGTTCATCGCCCGCGACGGTCAGGAGCGCGCGAACGGGTGCCGTCAAGGAGGCAAGCGCAGGGTTGGTGCGGCCCGCAGGCGCAGCCGAGGACACGGCCCTGCGCGCCTTGACGGCACACGGGCGCGGGCTACAGTCGCGGTGAAGGTGATGAAGTCAGGGGAGACGGCTGGACATGGCAACGGCCCCTCAACACGCCGACCGCACGGCAAGCGAAGCGCGCAGGCCCGGATCTAGGAATCCGGGCCGGAGGCGTCAGCCGAGCGGAGCGAGGGAACGATGGAAGCCCATCAGGGGCGAGACGCCGCAGGCGGCTCGATGCGAAGCACGACAGCGCGACCGGCCATGTCTGCTTGGCCGGGGACGCACGACTGTCCTACCATCCCTCTATGGAGGAAACCATCATCAACAACGACCCGTTGGAGCACATGCTCCACCGTTCCAATACCTTGCACGAGCGGCTGGATGAACTGCTGGGCGATGCCGATTTCGATGGATCGCCCCGCGGCGAATCAACCCTCGGCATGTGCTTGGTCGCTATGGAACATGCGGCGGCAATGCGAGCATTGATGTCGCTGCGACTGCCCACGTCTGCCGTCGGCCTCATGCGCCTGCAGTTCGAGGCCCTGACACGGGCAATGTGGCTGCTCTACGCAGCTAGCGACGCAGCGATCGATAAGTTGCTGGCGCCACTGACGCAGCAGAGCGAACGGGCAGCCAAGAACTTGCCTGGCGCCAGCGAAATGATTGAGCAGATCGGCAAGCGAGTCGGACAAGGCGCGCCGGCAGCCGCGCACCAGATGCTGTTGCACTTCAAGGATGTGACCTGGCACGGCATGAACTCATTCGTGCATGGCGGCATTCATCCGCTGCGGCGTAGTGCCGACGGCTTCCCGGTCGATCTTGCGCTGCAAGTACTGCGCAGCTCGAACGGTCTGACGACCATGACCGGCATGACGATGGCTGTCCTCACCGGCGATGAAACCGTGGCCAAGCCCGTGAGCAAGATCCAGCCGGCATTCGCCGACTGCCTGCCGGATCTGCTGAGACCTTGAACGGGGCATCTTGCGACGCCCCGCGCAATCATTGAACGATTCGCCCGGCCAGGCGCGCATCGCGCGCATAGGCGCTCAACCGCTTTTCGGCCCGGAAAGACAGGTCGCGTTCGATTGGCAGGCCCAGCCCGCCGCGCACGGTCGCCAGTTCGCCCAGGCTGACCCAGCCGATTTCCGGCATCCCCAGGCCCAGGTCACAAAGACCAAAGGCGTGGTCGTGGTCATCGGGATCAATCTCGGTCAGCAGCCAGGTCGCGCCGGCATCCGGCGTGAACAGCTTGACCACGGGGGCCGGATCGAAGTCCGGGTTCAGCAAGGATTCGCGGCCATTGGCCAGCAGCACGATGCGCTGCTCGTCGGTGATGAATGCGCAGTTCATGGTGAACTCCTGAAAGGTTGCCGGGCGGAATTGCCCACCCCTTCCAGGGCACGGCGCAGCGCAAGCAGTCAGGGGTCAACGACGGCCGCCAGGACGCCAGCGCCATCGGCGCGCAGCCCTTGACGGCGAGCACGCCGTGGCACGATGAAGGGAACAGCAAGACCGCCTCCCTTGCACCTTCACGTTCCCCGGTTCTCGGCAAGCGAAGCGCGCAGGCCCGCGCAGGCCGGCGCGGGCCGGAGTTGCGCCACCGGACGCAGCAAAAAAGGGGGCCGAAGCCCCCTTGGTCAGATCAGGCCGCGTTCGGCGAATGACGCGGTGTTGCCGCCCGCGACGATGACGTGATCCAGAATGCGAACGTCCACCAGTGCCAGCGCCTCCTTGAGCCGCTGGGTCAGTGCCCTGTCGGCCGCGCTCGGCTCAGGATTCCCGCTCGGGTGGTTGTGCGAAACGATGACCGCCGCCGCATTGAGCCGCAGCGCCTGCTTGACCACTTCGCGCGGATACACCGATGCGCTGTCGATGGTGCCTCGAAACATCTCGGCATACTCGATCAAGCAATGGTGCGTATCGAGGAACAGCACGGCGAACACCTCGTGCTCGAACCCAGCCAGCTTGGCGCGCAGGTACTCCTTGACCGCCACCGGCGAACTGAATGACGCACCGCGCTGCATCTTGTGCTCGATAGCCTGGCGCGCGGCCTCCAGAATCTGGTCAGTCGTCGCCAGCAGATAGCGGCCCTGTGCATCACGCACCATCAGCGAGGCATCGAACGAGGAAAAGGACAGTTGCGACATGATCGTGCTCCGGTTGCTCGGGCGGAATTGCCCGGAACCGTCGCCAGCACGGCGCAGCGCAAGCAGTCAGGGGTCGCAGACGGCCGCCAGGACGCAAGCGCGCACAAGCGCGCGCCGCCCTTGACGGCGAGAACGCCGTGATATGGTGAAGGGAACAGCAAGACCGCCCACACCCCGCCCACTGCACACACCCGCCGTTGAGCAAGCGCAGCGCGCAGGCCCAACAGGGCCGAAGGCGTCAGGGATCAAAGCCGGATGGCCGCGATTCGGCACGAAGCGCGGGGCGCAGCCCGCGAACCCGACGGCGGTACGCCGGGACGCAACATCCAAATACCACATCGAACCCGCTCCACTACGCCGCAGCAAGTTGTCCCGATAGGTATTGAACTTCACCATGTCTCCATGCAGCAGAACCATGGAGTCCGAGGTGGAACAGCTATCGCAAGCCCCCAATACTGCCGGCACCGATGTCGGCCTCCCCTTGCCAGGCACGGATGCCTACGAGGCTTTGCCGCAATTTCCAAAGCGCAGTGTCCTTCCCTTCCGTCGCACCATTCGCCGGCAGGAACTGCGGCAGATCGTTCCCCTCGCCGAAACGACGATCTACGAAATGGAGCGTCGCGGTGAGTTCCCACGTCGCTTCAACCTGACGCCACGCTGCGTCGTATGGGACTTGGCAGAAGTGGAAGCCTGGGTCGAAGAACGAAAGCAGGCTCCGCGCGCCGGCGTGTCGAAACCGGATGTCTACCTACGAAAAGCCCGCCCTGTCCGGGCGGGTTCGAGCGAGGCATAAGGCCAAGCAGCGGCGCTCATCCAATCAAAGCCTCCAGTGCCTTGGATGTCGAGCGCGGCAATCGCCGCCCCTCCTTCGCCACGTTGACCTGCAAGGCCACCCGTGCCACCTCAAACACGTCTTTGGCCAGCGAGTAGCTGCCCTTGGCCTGCAACCACGCCAATACGTCCGCCAAATGCCAGATCGACGCGCTGCCCTCATGCACCGGCGCCGGAAAGCTGCCCGGATGCGCCAGCATCAGCTTGCGCATGTTCTGCCGCGACACGCCAACAATGTCGGCCACGTCAGTCAGACCCACCAGATCCGGCGCTACTTCGATCAATCGCGCGGTCGGCGCGGCGCAGCGCACATCGGCCAGCGCGCTACGCACGGCCTCGTCCGCATCCGCTGCCTCGCGGGTGAACTCCAGCGCCAACCGACCCGGCTGCCCGATGCCGACCAAGGCATCGTCGCAGCCGGCTTCGCCCAGGCGCTCCACCAGTGCATCCGGGTCGCGGTCAGCATCCGTGAGCTGATATTTCAGAGTGAAGGTGTATTCCATCGCGCTACTCCTTGGCACCATCATCAGCGTCGCGCTGCGGCCGGTGCGTGGTGCAGTTGTCCACGACGCGCCGCAAGGAGCGCGCGTGGTTGCCGGGATTTTTCGGCGTGCTCCATACACTGGTGATGCAGAACTCGCCGCAGCGACATTCTTCATCGTTGTAAGGGCAATACATCCGCCCCCAAGCGTGGCTGCCGCCGACTTCGACGCGCCAGCCCTGCCCTTCGGCGTGCCTGAGAGCTTCCTCGACATCTTTCTTCGGATGAGGGGAACGAGCCATCAATGATCTCCAGTATGGGGATGATTGGCTTGGTTGTCAAGTGACAACCAAGCCACTGTTTCAGGCTATCGCGCTCAACGCCGGCACCACCACGTTCGCCGGTAACAGCTTCGGCACGTAGGTCTGCCCACCGCCCCAGGCATCGACTAGGTTGGCCCACTCTTGCAGCATGTGGCGCCGCTGCTCGGCGTACTCGGCCTTGTTGTAAACCGAGCGCGAGGAACGCCCGTCCTCGTGCGCCAGGCACTTCTCGATCCAGTCGCGGTTGAAGCCGATTTCGTTCAACAGTGTCGAGCCGGTCCGGCGCAGGTCATGGACGGTGAAGGGTTTCAGCGGCAGCCCCTTGGTCTTTGCCGCCTCCACTACTAGCCCTGTGACGCGATTCAAAGTAGCGTTGGACATGCACCGTTCTGCGTCATAGCGAGACGGAAAAACGAACCTTGATCCCGCCGCGCAGGCGTGCAACGTCACGAAGATGTCGAGCGTCTGGCGCGATAGATAGACCACGTGCGGGTTGCGCCCCTTCATCCGCTGCTTAGGAATCGTCCAGGTCTTGCTCTCGAAATCGACCTCATCCCAGGTGGCGTGGATCAGTTCGCTCTTGCGTACCAGCGTCAGCAGGATCAAGCGCAGCGCCAGCTTGATGGTCGGATAGGTCGCCACCGATTCCATCTGCTGCATGAACAGCCGAATCTCCAGCGGCGACAAGGCGCGATCTTTCGGCACAAAGGTGGCGATCGAGGCCGCGCCCACGCTGTCGGCGGGGTTGTCCACCTTCTCACCGTGGGCGATGGCGTAGATGTAGACCTGCTTCACGATGTCCCGAATCTGTACCGCCGTGGCCGGCGCCCCACGATCCTTGACCTTGTTGCACAAGGCCCGCAGGTCTTCGGCCTGGATTTCGGTCAGCAGGCGATTCTGGAAGACCGGCAGGATGTCCCGGTCGATGATGTGCTTGCGCATGGCGCGGGTGCTGTCGGCCAGCCTTGCGTTGGCCAGCCACGTCTCCATCGCCGCGCCGAAGGTCTTGATGGCGACCACCCGGCGTTTCTCACGCTGCTTCTCCAGCGCGGGCGAGACACCCTTGAGAACGGCTTTGCGCGCGTCCAGCAGCAGTTCGCGCGCCATTGCCAGCGAGATGCCACCAGGGCCATAGCGTCCGAGGGTCAGCGTCTCGCGGCGGCCGTGGAGCCGGTAGTCGTAGCGGAACGTGATCGTTCCGCCAGGCGATACCGTCACGTACATCCCGTCTCGGTCAGAAGCCTTATAAATCTTGGACTTAGGTTTGAAATTGCGTAGTGCAGCGTCGGTCAGCATCGAGGTTTCCTCCGGCATGTGACGGATTTACCGTCAGGTTTTACCGTCAGGGACTTGGAGACCTGCTGATGCCCGGAAAGCCCCATAAAACAAGCTTTCCCGAGAAGGCTTTTACCGTCAAAGACGGTAAAAGTCTGAATAGTGAACGAGAGTGTCTTAATCCGGCCTCGATTTTTACCGTCAGCTCTACCGTCAACTTTTTCTGCTGGCCGGCGATAGCTACCGATAGCTGGTGCGACGTATTTTCTTCTAAATCAACACGTTACGTCAGTTTTTCGATAGCTGGCGATAGTCCTCGAAGGACGTCAATTCACTCCCACTCGATCGTCGCCGGCGGCTTGCCGGAGATGTCGTAGACCACGCGCGAGACGCCACGCAACTCGTTGATGATGCGGTTAGACACGCGGCCGAGGAAGTCGTACGGCAGGTGCGCCCAATGCGCGGTCATGAAGTCGATGGTCTCAACCGCACGCAGTGCGATCACCCACTCATAGGCACGTGCATCGCCAACCACGCCCACCGACTTGACCGGCAGGAACACGGCGAAGGCCTGACTGGCCTTGTCGTACAGATCGGCGGCACGCAGTTCTTCGATGAAGATCGCGTCGGCCTTGCCCAGCAGTTCGGCGTACTCGCGCTTCACTTCACCGAGGATGCGCACACCCAGGCCCGGGCCCGGGAACGGATGGCGATAGACCATCGCACGCGGGAGGCCGAGTTCGACGCCGAGGCGGCGCACTTCGTCCTTGAACAGTTCGCGCAGCGGCTCGACCAGCTTGAGCTTCATGTCTTCCGGCAGGCCGCCCACGTTGTGGTGGCTCTTGATGACGTGTGCCTTGCCGGTCTTGCTACCGGCCGACTCGATCACGTCCGGATAGATCGTGCCCTGTGCCAGCCACTTGGCGTTGCTGAGCTTGTTCGACTCTTCATCGAAGATCTCGACGAACAGGTTGCCGATGACCTTGCGCTTGGCTTCTGGGTCGCTGACGCCTTCCAGTGCCTTGAAGTAGCGGTCGGCGGCGTTCACGCGCACGACCTTGACGCCCATGTTGTCGGCCATCATCTTCATGACCTGGTCGCCTTCCTGGAAGCGCAGCAGGCCGGTGTCGACGAACACGCAGGTCAGCTGCTCGCCGATGGCTTTGTGCAGCAGTGCTGCAACCACCGAGGAATCAACGCCGCCGGACAGGCCCAGGATCACTTCATCGCTGCCAACCTGCTCGCGCACGCGGGCGATCTGGTCGTCGATGATGTTGGCCGCGGTCCACAGCGTGTCGCAACCGCAGATGTCGGTGACGAAACGCTTCAGCAGTGCAGAGCCCTGCTTGGTGTGGGTCACTTCCGGGTGGAACTGCACGCCGTACCAGCGCTTGTCTTCGTTGGCCATCGCGGCCACCGGAATGCGATCGGTAACGGCAGTGATGGCAAAGCCCGGCGGCACGTGGGTGACGTGGTCGCCGTGGCTCATCCACACGTCCAGACGCGGCTCACCGTTGTGGTCGGACAGGCCGCCCAGCAGCGCGTCGTTGCCCAGCAGCTTCACTTCGGCGTGGCCGAACTCACGCTGATCGGCGGCTTCAGTGCCACCGCCCAACTGCTTGGCCATGGTCTGCAAGCCGTAGCAGATGCCCAGCAGCGGCAGGCCGCTGTCGAACACTTCCTGCGGTGCAGCCGGCGCGCCTGGCAGCGTGGTGGTTTCCGGGCCGCCGGACAGGATGATGCCCTTGGCACCAAAGCTGGCGATCTCGGCCGGATCGTGGTCCCAGGCCCAGACTTCGCAGTACACACCGAACTCGCGGATGCGACGCGCGATCAGCTGCGTGTACTGTGCGCCGAAATCGAGGATGAGGATCTTGTCGTTATGGATGTTGGTCATAAAGCCCGGCAAGTGATCAATGAAAACGGGGGTCGATGCAAAACGAATGGCGGATAGAGAAAGAGGAACGGGACCAGGTCCACGTTCCTCTTCTGCTTACCGCATCAAGCGCGGTAGTTCGGCGGCTCTTTGGTGATCTGCACGTCATGGACGTGGCTCTCACGCTGGCCGGCACCACTGATCTTGACGAAGTTCGGCTTGGTGCGCATTTCTTCGATGGTGGCGCAGCCCACATAACCCATGGTCGCGCGCAGGCCACCGATGAGCTGATGGATGATGCCGCCGACCGGGCCGCGATACGGCACACGGCCTTCGATGCCTTCCGGCACCAGCTTGTCGGCAGTGGCGGCGTCCTGGAAGTAACGGTCCTTGGAACCCTTTTCCATCGCAGCCAGCGAACCCATGCCACGGTAGCTCTTGTAGGAGCGGCCCTGGAACAGTTCGGTTTCGCCCGGCGATTCTTCGGTACCAGCCAGCAGGCCACCGATCATCACCGTCGAAGCACCAGCGGCCAGCGCCTTGCCGATGTCACCGGAGTAACGGATACCACCGTCGGCGATCAGCGGAATGCGATCCTGCAGCGCTTCTGCAACCAGGTCGATCGCGGTGATCTGCGGCACACCGACACCAGCGACAACGCGCGTGGTGCAGATC
The DNA here is from genome assembly GCF_056760195.1 of Stenotrophomonas sp. STEN020. Lineage (NCBI taxonomy): Bacteria > Pseudomonadati > Pseudomonadota > Gammaproteobacteria > Lysobacterales > Lysobacteraceae > Stenotrophomonas > Stenotrophomonas sp. STEN020. The sequence continues at coordinate 93,458 of NZ_JBRREI010000003.1, read as the reverse complement.
GAGCCCGGACCGATACCAACCTTGACTGCATCGGCGCCGCAATCCAGCAATGCCAGTGCGGCGTCGCCGGTGCAGATATTGCCACCGATTACCTGCACGTTCGGGAAGTTCTTCTTCACCCAGCGCACGCGGTCCAACACGCCCTGCGAATGGCCGTGCGCGGTGTCCACCACCAGCACGTCCACGCCGGCAGCGACCAGCGCTTCGACGCGGCGATCAGTGTCACCACCAACGCCGACCGCAGCGCCAACCAGCAGGCGCGTTGCAGCGTCCTTGGCAGCGTTCGGATTGTCGCTCTTCTTCTGGATGTCCTTGACCGTGATCAGGCCGCGCAGTTCGAACGCATCGTTGACCACCAGGACTTTTTCGATGCGGTTCTTGTGCAGCAGCGACAGCACTTCGTCCGAGGCCGCGCCTTCCTTGACCGTGATCAGGCGATCCTTCTTGGTCATGATGTGGCGGACCGGATCGTCCAGCTCGGTTTCAAAGCGCATGTCACGGTGGGTGACGATGCCGGCCAGCTGGCCGTCGTTGCCCACCACCGGCACGCCGGAGATGTTGTGCGCCTGGGTCAGGGCCAGCACGTCACGGATCGTGGTTTCCGGACCAACGGTGATCGGGTCGCGGATGACGCCGGATTCGAACTTCTTGACCTTGGCCACTTCGGCAGCTTGCTGCTCGACGGTCAGGTTCTTGTGCAGGATGCCGATGCCACCGATCTGGGCCATGGCGATGGCCAGGCGAGCTTCAGTGACGGTATCCATGGCGGCCGAGACAATCGGCAACTTCAACCGCAGGTCGCGCGTCAGCCGCGTGCCGAGGTCAACGTCCTTAGGCAGAACGATGGAGTGAGCGGGGACGAGAGAAACGTCATCGTACGTTAGTGCTTCAGCCTGGATGCGCAGCATCGGCGTGCCCGGTAGATGTGGGGAAGCGCGACATTTTACCCTTATTTGCCCGCCGATGTCAGGGGGCAAGTGCGACGCAGTGTCGCGCTGGCGGGGAGGTGTTCAGGGATTGGCCGGTGTCATGTAGTGGGGGGGGGGGGGGGGGGGGGCGGGGGGGGGGGGGGTGGTGGTGTGGGGGGCGTGGGGGGGGGGGTTAGTGGGCGGCCGCGCGGGGCGGTTTTTTGCTTATATTTTTATTTCCTTCGCCCCGCCGGGCTCGGCACTACATTGATGCTGTACCGGGGAAGCCTCTGCCGAGCATGACTCGGCACTACGGATCTTCAGAACTTCAAACCTTCGGCGCTGGCCTCGGCCGCTTCGATCGTGTTCTGCATCAGCGTGGCTACCGTCATCGGGCCAACGCCACCCGGCACCGGGGTGATCCAGCTGGCCCGCTGCGCAGCCGCTTCAAAGCCGACATCGCCGACAAGACGGCCGTCGTCCAGGCGGTTGATGCCGACGTCAATCACCACTGCGCCCGGCTTCACCCATTCACCCGGGATCAGCTGCGGAATACCCACCGCGACGACCAGGATGTCGGCGTTGCGCACAGCCTGTTCCAGCACGTCCTTCGGGGTGAACTTGTGGCAGCTGGTCACCGTGCAACCGGCGATCAGCAATTCCAAGCCCATCGGCCGGCCGACGTGGTTACTGACGCCAACGATGGTGGCATTGCGCCCGCGTACAGGCTGGTCGGTATGGCCAAGCAGCGTGGTGATGCCACGCGGCGTGCACGGACGCAGGCCAAACTCGCGCAGCACCAGATGACCGACGTTCTGCGGGTGGAAGCCGTCCACATCTTTGCGCGGGTCGATGCGCTGGATCAGGCGATTGGCATCGGGGATGCCCGGCAGCGGCAGCTGGATCAGAATGCCGTGGATCTTCGGATCAGCGTTGAGCTGGTCGATCAGATCCAGCAACTGCGCCTCGCTGGTGCCTTCCGGCAAATCGTAATCAAACGCCTCGATGCCTACCTTTTCGGCCGCACGGCGCTTGTTGCGCACATACACCGATGACGCCGGGTCGCCACCCACCAACACCACCGCCAGACCGGGGCGGGTACCGCCAGCGGCCAAGCGGGCGTCGACGCGCACCTTCAAATCGTCGAGCAGTTCCTCGGCGATACGGCGGCCATCAAGGATGCGGGAGGTCTGGGTGGAGGCGTCGGCGAGGACAGTCATGGGGTATGGCGATGAACACGGGGGTGGCTATTGTCCCTGATTCCGGCCAACGCCACACCTTGTCATGGCGCCGCCGCCCCGCCTGAATCGGCGCCGGCCGGCTCCCCTGCCCCGGCAATGGCGTCAGGATTGAGCGGACGCGCTTCACGCCGCGGCGTGGTGAACGGCGTCGGCGTTGGTGCTCCAGGCGTATTGCTATACATCAAGCCGGTGTCGGCCTGCAGCCCGCCACCAGCCATTTCCAGCTCGAAGCGCTCAGCATCGCGCCGGCGGATTTCGCGCGCGACCACATCGGCCTCGTCTTCATCCACGCCCAGCTGCATCAGTGCCGCACGGCCGAATTCCACCGCCGACTCGAAGGTCTCGCGGATCTGGAAATCCACACCGGCATGTATCAGCGATAGCGAATGCTCGCGATCAAACGAACGCACCAGCAGCTTGGCCAGCGGGAACTCATGCCGCACCAGTTCGACAATGCGATCAGCGGCGGCGCGATCATCAACGCAGACGGCAATCGCGCGTGCAGTTTCGGCACCGGAAGCGCGCAGCACATCCAATCGCGTGCCATCTCCGTAATAGATCTTGAAGCCAAACCGGGTGGCGCTGCGAATCATGTCGATATCGTTGTCGATGATGGTCACATCCACATCCCGCGCCAGCAGCGACTGGCTGGAGACCTGACCGAAGCGCCCGAAGCCGATCACCAACACGCTGCCGGTGAGCCCGTCAGCCGCATCCACATCGTCAGCGGAGACCTGCCCTTCCTTCACCAGCAGCCGGTAAACCAGCATGCACAGCGGCGTCAGCGCCATCGACAGCACCACGACAGCGGTGAGGTTGGCGTTGACCTTTGCATCGATCACCCCAGTGGTCGCAGCGGCGGCAAACAACACGAAGGCGAACTCGCCACCCTGCGCCATCAGCACGCCGCGGTCCAAAGCCTGGCGATGATCACTGCCCATCACCCGCGCCACGCCGTAGATGCAGATTGCCTTGGCCAGCATCATTGCCGGCACCAGCAGCGCGATCACTTTCCAGTTGGCCGCCACCACCGAAAGATCCAGCGCCATGCCAACACTGAGGAAGAACAGGCCAAGCAGGATGCCGCGGAACGGCTCGATGTCAGCTTCAATCTGATGGCGGAACGTGGATTCGGACAGTAGAACGCCGGCCAGGAACGCGCCCATCGCCATCGACAAGCCACCCAGCTGCATCAGCAAGGCCGCGCCCAACACCACCAGCAATGCCGCCGCCGTCATCACCTCTCGCGCCTTGGCGGCAGCGAGGATGCGGAACAAAGGATTGAGCAGGTAACGCCCGACCAGCACCAGGCCAACGATGGCGCCCGCACCGATGGCGATACTCGTCCAACGCGAACCTTCGTGCGCACCGATCTGCGCTGGCGCCATCCACGCCACCACGGCCAACAGCGGCACAATCAACAGGTCCTCGAACAGCAGAATGGAAACAATCTTCTGCCCGGACGGCAGGGTCAGGTCACCGCGCTCACCCAGCAGCTGCATCACCACTGCGGTCGAAGTCAGCACGAAACCAGCGGCGGCAATGAACGCAATCTGCGGGCGGTAGCCAAACAGGATTGCGACGCCGGTAAGGACTACGGCACAGGTAACAATCTGCGCCGTGCCCAGGCCAAAGATTTCGCCGCGCAGGCTCCATAGGTGCGACGGCCGCATTTCCAGGCCGATCACGAACAGGAACATCACCACGCCCAGCTCGGCCACATGCAGGATGGCCTGCGGATCGGAGAACCATCCGAACCCAAACGGGCCGATGGCCAAGCCGGCGACGAAATAGCCCAGTACCGAACCCAACCCGAGCCGCCTGAACAAGGGCACGGCCACCACCGCAGCGCCCAACAGGGCAACGACCTTTACCAATTCCTGCGAGGATTCCGCTGCCATGCCGCACCACCTTGTAATCGCCTAGGCGCACGATAAAGCAAAAAACGTGCAGAACCGGTCAGCGCCTGCGGCTTTTCAACTCATGGCGAATGCGAACAGAACGCTGCGTAATCGATATATCCGGGGAATGGCACGCCGGGCGCACACAACGGGCAGGCCGGATCGGCATGCACGCGGGTCTCGCGGAAGCGCATCTGCAGGGCATCGAAACGCAGCAACCGCCCGATCAATGGCTCGCCGATATCCAGCAACAGCTTCAACACCTCGGTCGCCTGCATCACCCCGGCCAACCCGGGCAGCACACCCAGCACGCCAGCCTCGGAACAGTTGGGAGCGAATTCAGGTGGCGGCGGCTCCGGAAAAAGGCAGCGATAGCACGGTGCCACACCACGCTGGCGCCCCGCATCGAACACACTGACCTGCCCATCGAAGCGCTCGATAGCGGCGTAGACCAAGGGCTTGGCGTGCTTGATGCAGGCATCGTTGAGCAGGTAGCGCAGCGGGAAATTGTCGGAGCCATCCAGCACCACGTCCACGTCCTGCAGCAGGACATCGATATTGGCCGAGGTGACTCGCTCGGTGATCGCCTCGACGTCGATATGCGGATTCAAGGCCAGCAAGCGCTGCCGTGCCGAGTCCACCTTGGCTGTGCCCAAGGCCGCTTCGGTATGAATGATCTGCCGCTGCAGGTTGCTGCGCTCAACCACGTCGTCATCGACGATACGCAGCCTGCCCACTCCAGCCGCAGCCAGATAGAACGCTGCCGGGGCACCAAGCCCACCGGCACCGAGCACCAGCACTCTGGATTGCTGCAAGCGGCGCTGGCCAGCCTCACCCACTTGGGGCAATAGCAGGTGACGCGAATAGCGATCGTAGAAGTCGCGCTCTCCTGCATCCAGCATGGGCTGGACCAAGGGCAAACCCGCTGTCCGCCAGGCAACTGTGCCGCCACTTACCGAAGACAGATTGGTGTAGCCGAGGTCCTGCAGCGCCAGCGCGGCGTCGGCTGAGCGCTTGCCGCTCTGGCAGATCAGCAGGATTTCGCGCTCGGGGGTCGGCAGGTGCTGCGCGGGGCTGGCGAGTAGTTCTGCCTTTGCAATGCCGAGTGCACCTTCAGCCATGCCGCCTGCACGCTCGTGCGCCTCACGCACGTCGACCAGCAATGCGCCATCTGCGTGGCGGGCACGGGCCTGTTCCGGGGTCAGTTCGCGGATGCTCATATTTGGATTATCGGCCAAACGGGAGCCAAGGGAGGAACGGCTTTGGGCTTTGGGCTTTGGGCTTCTAGTGCTCGTCATTCCCGCGCAGGCGGGAATCGCTCTGGCTCTGGCTCTGGCTCTGGCTTGGGCTTGGGCATGGCTTTGGCCATCCCAATGCCTCCACGCCAATTCAAAGGCAAGAGCAAGAGCGATTCCCGCCTGCGCGGGAATGACGAAATCATTTTTCGGCCATGCCGGGCAAATAGCGCAACCCCAGGCTAAGAACCCACGGCCAAAGTCAAAAAAAACCAAGCAAAAACAAAAGCGGCCTTTCGGCCGCTTTCGTCTATATCACTCAGTACGCTTGAACCGCGTCCCAGGCCTGAATCACTTCCTGCCCTTGACGTGCTTCATCAGGCGCCGCTTGGCCTTGACCTGGCGGTCCGTCAACACGTTCTTCTTGCCCTCGTACGGGTTTGCACCCTCACGGAACAGGAAGGTCACCGGCGTACCCACCAGCTTGAAGCGCTTGCGGAAGAAGTTTTCCAGGTAACGCTTATACGAATCCGGCAGTTCCTTCAGGCGCGTACCGTGCACGATGAAGGTCGGCGGATTGCTGCCGCCCGGATGCACATAACGCAGCTTGGAGACATGACCACGGATACTCGGCGGCGGATTGGTCTCGTACGCCACTTCCAGCGCCTTGTTGACCTCGGACGTGCTGAACTCGTGCGTCGCCGAGGCATGCGCCCGGTGAATCGCCTTGAACAACTCGCGCAGGCCCGAGCCATGCAGCGCGGAAATCCGCACGTTCTCGGCCCACGGCACGAAGCCCAGCTTCAGCGACAACAGGGTTTCAGCCTGCTGCTTGTCGTACTCGCTCAAGCCGTCCCACTTGTTGATCGCAATGACCAAGGCGCGACCGGCATCCAGCACCGCACCCAGCACGCTGGCGTCCTGATCGGTCACGCCTTCATGGGCGTCCAGCATCAGCACCGCCACCTGGCACTGCTCGATCGAGCGCAGCGTCTTGACCACGCTGAACTTCTCGACCACTTCGTCCACGCGTGATTTGCGACGCAGACCAGCGGTGTCGATCAAACGGTACAGTTGGTCGTCGCGCTCCAGATCCACCGCGATCGAATCGCGGGTGGTGCCGGGCACTTCCGAGGCGATCATCCGTTCCTCACCGAGGATGCGGTTCACCAGCGTCGACTTGCCCACGTTGGGGCGGCCAACGAAGGCAATGCGGATACGGTTCGGATCGTTGTCCAGGGTCTCGGCGGTGCCTTCTTCCGGCAGGCGGCCGACAACCTCTTCAACCAGATCATCGATGCCCTGCCGATGCGCGGCAGAGACAGTCAGCATCTCGCTGAAGCCATAACGGGAAAACTCCGAACGAACGGCATGTTCGTCCGTACCGTCGATCTTGTTGATCAACAGCAGGGTGGGCCGCGCAAGTTTGCGCAGCCAAGACAGGATCTCGTCATCCAGGGCCGACGTGCCATCACGCGCGTCAACAACAAATACGATCAGATCCGCCTCACCGGCGGCGGCACGGGCTTGGCGCGCAGTGGCGCCAGCCAGCCCTTCCTCTTCACCGGCGATACCACCGGTATCGACGATCAGGAAGGGATTGTCCTCATCTAGACGGCAAACACCGTAATTGCGATCGCGGGTAACACCCGGCTGGTCATGCACCAGCGCATCGCGCGTACGGGTCAACAGATTGAAAATGGTGGACTTACCGACGTTCGGTCGTCCAACCAGGGCGACCAAAGGCAGCATCGCTATGACTCCTTATTGGGCCAACCGGAATGCGGTCAGCTTTCCATCAACGTTCTGCACCAGCAGGATGCCGTCAGCGACGACCGGCTGCGCCAGCAGAGCATCACCACCGCTCTTCTCACGCGCTGCCAATTCGCCATCGCTCAACCGCAGCCAATGCAGATATCCCTTGTAGTCCCCCACCACGGCATAGTCGCCGTGGATGGCGGCACCGGTCAGCGAGCGGCGCGCCAGCGCCTGCTGTGACCACATTGCCGAGCCGGAGGTCTTATCCAGCCCGTACACCACACCCTTGCCATCGGTGACCACGACATTGCCCGAGGACACCGCAACACCACCGCCACCGCCGTGGTCACGCGACCACATCGGACGACCAGTCGGGCCTTCAATGGCCATGGTTTCGTTCTTGAAGCTGGTTACAAACAGCGTGTTGCCTTCCAAAACCGGCGCGCCATCGATGTCAGCCATGCGTTCCAGCTCGGTACGGCCTTCCGGCGTACCCACCATCTGCTCCCACAACGGGCGGCCATCCTGCATTGCCAACGCGGCGACGGTGCCGTCGTCGTTACCGATGAACAATACACCCGGACCAGCCACGACCGGCGCGTTGCCACGCACGGTCAAGGACGGCAGTTCCTGCGAATTGAACCAACGCTGCTCGCCAGTGGCGGCATCCAGTGCGGTGGTGCGGCCATCGTTGCTGCGCACGAACACCAGGCCCTGGGCCACGGCCGGCGCGGCAATCACTTCGCCGGTCACCTTGGACTTCCACTTTTCGCTGCCATTGGCCGCGTCCAGCGCAATTACCTGACCGTCCAGCGTACCGATCACCACCAGACCATCGCCAACGCCCGGACCACCAGAAAGACGCAGCTTGGGCTTCTTCTTTTCCTTGGCCGGGCTGTATTCCCAGACTTCCTTGCCAGTCTGCAGGTCCAGCGCATGCACGCCGCCCTGCACCGCCGCCGCGTACACGCGGCCATCGGCAACCACCGGCGCCTGACGCAGGCCGATACGACCCTCGCCCTTGCCAACGTTTGCCGACCAGATCTTGTTGACCTTTGCAGTCGGCTCGAACTTGGTCAGCTCAGCCGGCTCCAGCGCCTTCTTGGCCGCCGCGTCCTTGCCTGCAAACCAACCCTTGACGGTGGAACAGCCGGTCAATGCAACTGCCATCAAGGCAATGCCTGCAACTTGCTTGAACTTCATCAATTCTTCTCCGCTGCAGGATCAGCCACAGTACCGCCGGCGTCCATCAATTTGGTTTCCAGCAAGCGGCGCTGCGGTGCAGCCACGTCCAGCTTGGCCAGCGCTTGGGTGTACAGCTCGCGCGCTTCATCACGCTTGTTCTGCGCCATCAAAGCATCAGCACGGATTTCCAGACCCGCGCTGTCGTCAGCCTTGCCCAACAGGGCGACTGCGTCCTGCGGCTTGCCGGTTTCAATCAGCAGGCGTGCAATGCGCTGGTCGATCAAGGCCTTGAACTCACCCTCGGTCTTGAGCGCACGCAAGGTCTTGATCGCGTCATCATACTTGCCCGCTTCGACCTGGGCCTTGGCCAGTTCCAGCGATGCCAGATCGGCGTAGATGCTGGCCTTGCCACCGCCCAGCGCCGCAACCTCTTTGGCCGCCTCATCCAGATTCTTGGACTGCAGGCTGCGAGAGACGGCTTCGTAACGGACGTTGGCCTCGGCAAGTTTGCCGACCTGCTCTTTCTGCCACCACTGCCAACCGGCAATAGCGCCAATGCCGAGAACTACTCCGCCGAGAATTCCGGCGCCATTCTTGCGCAGCCACGTGCGGACACGTTCGCTTTGTTCGTGCTCGTCGAGCAGGTCGTCAATCGCCATGCGTACTCTCGCTCACCCTGGCGGGGAGCCTTGTTGTTTTGTCAGACGCCTGGTTTCAGTGTGAAACCGGCGCCACGGAGCCTTCAGAGGATACCGTAAAGCGGGCCACATTGCCGCGCTTGTACGGAGCCAGATCGACGTTACCCGCCGCCTGCTGAACCTCAACCTCGGCCGCATTGCCCAGCACCATGCGCCCCACCTGACCTGCTGCGAAGCTACGGCTTTCACCGGCGCGTATCAGGGCTTTTTCGACGGTCTTGCCATCTGGAGCGGTGATATCCACCCAGCTGTCACCCTTGAAATTCAGGGTCAATGCCGACGGAGCGGTAGCGACCGGACGCGCCATGGGAGCCATCGAGGCAATGTAGGGACCAGTATCTGGCGCCGGCGCTGCAGCTGCGGCCTGAACAGGCCCGACCGACTGCCCGGCAACCGCTGGCGCCGGTGATGGCACCACGTCCAACGAAGCCGTACTCGGCGGGGCGCTGTTGGAATTGCCGCTGATCACATACCAGACCGGCACCGCCAGCACTGCGGTGATCACCACATAGACCGCTCGGCGCCCGAGACTCTCGGCCGCCCGCCGCAGTCGCGGGGTGTGGGTATGACTAACCAGCTTGGGCGGCTCGACCGGTGCGATCCGCGCCTGTTCCAGCAAGCCCCCCAGATCGACCTTCAGCAAGCGCGCGTAACTACGCAGCTGACCGCGCACGAATACCGATGCCCCCAGGCGTGACCATTGCTCAGCTTCCAGCGCGGCGACTACCTGCTGAGGCATGCGCAACTGGGCGGCAACCTGATCCAACGACAACCCGGCAGCCTCTCGCGCCCTGCGCAGCTGCTCACCACAACCCACTACACCATCTAAAGCATTTACACCCGGATCATTGATCACAATGCGTCAGCCCTGGGGATTCGAGGTTGCTGGCGAAGGAAACTCTTCGCGCAACCGCTGCTGGAACCGACCGGCAGCCGTCCTGTCGCCGAGTCGCTCTTCAATCTGAATGGCAAGTTGTAACACGGAAACCGTGGCTGGCGCAGCCGCCAAACGCCGCTGGTAGAAGGCCCTGGCCTCAAAATAGCGACCGTGCAGCACTTCATTGCGGGTCATGGCCTCAAGCGCATAGGCATTATCCGGTGCCAACGCCAGTGCCTGGCGGAGATTGTCCTCGGCCCGCTCAAGCTGCCCGGCATCCAGAGCGCAACCGCCAGCATTGGCCAAAGCATCAGCGCGCCCCGCGTAGTTCGGGTCAGCCAAGGCGCGATCAAACCAGACAAGGGCCTCTGCGGGGTGGCCACTGCCACACAGCCAGGCACCATAGTTATTGAGTACATCGCCCTGCTGCGGGGCCAGTTCGGCTGCCTTGCGGTACAGCGTACCTGCCGCCTCGGCGTTGCCCTTATGCCCCTCGATCACCGCCTGCATGGTGTAGGCGTCAGGCAATCCGGACTCCAGCTTCTGGGCTGAGCGCGCGAACTGCAGCGCTTCGTCCAGCTGGCCGCGGCCAAAACGGTCGCCGGACAACCTCAGGTACTCCTGATACCGCAGCCGTTTACCCGCATTCTTGTCCTGCTTGATGCTGTAGTCCGGCGCTACCGACTCGGCGCCGGTAATTTTGAGATTGCCCCGCCCGCACGCTGCAGTGAGCGCGACCAGAACCAGCAGCAACAACCAACGGTCAGGCGACCGCATCCCCGCCTTCCTGTTCCTGCAGCAGACGATTGAACTCAGCCTGGCGACGGGTACGGTCCATGACCTGACCCTTGAGCTGGCCGCAGGCAGCGTCGATGTCATCGCCACGGGTACGGCGCACCATGGTCAGCACCTGCGAATCCAGAAGGATTTTCTGGAAGGCACGGATCTGCTCTTCGTCCGAACGCTCATAGCGCGTACCCGGGAACGGGTTGAACGGAATCAGATTGACCTTGCCCGAATCCTTGGCCTGCACGGCGTTGTCGAACTGGCGCATCAACCGCGCCAACTGGCGGGCATGCTCGGGCTGGTCGTTGATACCCTTCATGAGGGTGTATTCGAAGGTCACCGAGTCGCGCTTCTTGTTGCCGCGCAGGTAACGTGCGCAGGAAGCCATCAACTCGGCGATCGGGTATTTCTTGTTGAGCGGCACCAGCGTTTCGCGCAGCTCGTCGTTCGGCGCATGCAGCGACACTGCCAGCGAGACATCGCTCTCGACCGAGAGGCGATCGATCTGCGGCACCAGACCCGAGGTGGACAAGGTCACGCGCTTGTTGGCCAGGCCGTAGCCCAGGTCATCGCGCATGATGCTCATCGCGCGGATGACATTGTCGAAATTCATCAACGGCTCGCCCATGCCCATCATCACCACGTTGGTGAGACGACGCATCTGGTGCGGCACGTTGCCCAGGTGACGCGCAGCAATCCACACCTGGCCGATGATCTCGGCGGTGCTCAGGTTGCGATTGAAACCCTGGGTGGCGGTTGAACAGAAGGTGCAGTTCAACGCGCAGCCGACCTGCGAGGACACGCACAGCGTGCCGCGGGTCTTGTCGGGGATGTAGACGGTTTCGATGGCGTTCTTGCCATCCACGCCCATCGCCAGCAACCACTTGTGGGTGCCATCGGTGGACGGCTTGTCGAACACGATGTTCGGGACGACGACCTCGGCATGCTGCTGCAGCTTGGCGCGCAGCGACTTGCCGAGGTCGGTCATCTGATCGAAATCGGTGACGTAGCGATGGTGGATCCACTTCATCACCTGATGGGCACGGAACTTCTTCTCGCCGAGGATATCGACGAAGAAATGCTCCAAGCCCGCGCGATCAAGGTCGAGCAGGTTCTGCTTGCCAGCTTTGGCTGCCGTTTTCGGCAACGGCTGGATGGCGGGTGTCTGTACGACCTCGTTCACGACTTCAACCTCTAATTAACGCGAAACCACTTCGGTGGCAGCAAAGAAGTAAGCGACTTCATTGGCTGCGTTCTCGACCGAATCCGAACCGTGCGCGGCGTTGGCGTCGATCGAATCAGCGAAGTCAGCGCGGATGGTGCCCGGCGCTGCGTCCTTCGGATTGGTGGCGCCCAGCAGGTCGCGGTGGGCCAGGACGGCGTTCTCGCCTTCCAGGGCCTGGATCATCACCGGGCCGGAGATCATGAACTCGACCAGTGCGTTGAAGAACGGACGCTCGCGGTGCACGGCGTAGAAGCCTTCGGCTTCACGGCGCGACAGCTGCTTGTACTTGGCGGCCACAACCTTCAGGCCGGCCTTTTCGAAGCGGGCGTAGATTTCGCCGATCACGTTCTTGGCAACGGCGTCGGGCTTGATGATGGAAAGAGTGCGCTCGAGCGCCATGGGAATTCTCCGGTAGTGGGCCGGTCGGCCCGAGGGTACATGAAAAAACCCGCGTGCGGACGCGGGCTTAGCCTGAATTGCGGTGGCCAATTCTACCGGGTGACCCCGACGTTTGCACAGCGGCAGATGAATGATGCTGCGACGCAGCATGACCTGAACGACCAGCCGGGCGTAGGATCCAAACAATCGTTTGATTGATTGAGCCAGCCATGGGCAAACCCGCCAGCTTCTCCACCAAGGACCGCATCCTCGGCGCGGCCGAGGAACTGTTTGCCCAGTACGGCTTTGCCGGCACTTCATTGCGCCAGGTAACCAGTCACGCCGATGTAAACATTGCTGCGGTCAACTACCACTTCGGATCCAAGGACAACCTGGTCAATGAAGTGTTCCGCCGCCGCATGGACGAAATGACCGCCGCCCGCCTCGGCCAGCTGCAGCTGGCACGCAGCAGTCAGCCCGGCGATCTGCGCGCGGTATTGGCCGCCTTCGTCGAGCCAGCCCTGGCCTTGGCCCAGGACCGCCAGAGCGGCGGTGCCTTTGTCCGCGTCATCGCCCGCGCCTATGCGGAGAAGAACGACAACCTGCGCAAGTTCCTGTCCGATCACTACGGCCATGTATTGCGCGAGTTCGGCAAGGCCATCGACGCCTGCATCCCGGGCCTGAGCAAGGAAGAGCTGTACTGGCGGCTGGATTTCCTCGCCGGCTCACTGACCTACGCCATGGCCGACTTCGGGCTGATCAAGCGCCCGCACAACATCAGCGAGGCCGAGCACCGCAGCAAGGCCGCGCAGGAATTGATCCATTTCGCCGAAGCCGGGTTCCGCGCCAGCGTGCGTAATCCGACCTCCCCCGTCGTTCCCTGATCCAACCGTCATCGCAGACCAAAGGTTTATCGATATGTCCAATTCCCTGCTTGTCCGCCGCGCCGCCGTACTTGGCGCAGGCGTCATGGGTGCGCAGATCGCCGCCCACCTGACCAATGCCGGCGTCGACACGGTGCTGTTCGACCTGGCCGCCAAGGAAGGTCCTGCCGACGGCATCGTGCTCAAGGCCATTGCCAACCTCGGCAAGCTGAGCCCGGCCCCGCTGGCCAGCAAGGCGCTGGCCGAAGCCATCACCCCGGCCAACTACGACTCCGGCCTGGAACAGCTGCGCGACTGCGACCTGATCATCGAAGCCATCGCCGAACGGATGGACTGGAAGCAGGACCTGTACAAGAAGATCGCGCCGTTCGTGAACGAGCATGCGGTACTGGCCTCCAACACCTCGGGCCTGGGCATCAACAAGCTGGCCGACGTGCTGCCGGAAGAACTGCGCCACCGTTTCAGCGGCGTGCATTTCTTCAACCCGCCGCGCTACATGCACCTGGCCGAGCTGATCCCGGCCAAGACCACCGACAAGTCGGTGCTGGAAGGCCTGGAAACCTTCCTGACCACCAACCTGGGCAAGGGCGTGGTCTACGCCAAGGACACCCCGAACTTCATCGGCAACCGCATCGGCGTGTTCTCGATCCTGTCGACCATCCACCACACCCAGCAGTTCGGCCTGGGCTTTGACGAGGTGGACGGTCTGACCGGCCCGCTGGTCGGCCGCCCGAAGTCGGCGACGTATCGCACCTCCGACGTGGTCGGCCTGGACACCATGGCCCACGTCATCAAGACCATGGGCGATACCCTGCCCGACGACCCGTGGCACAAGTACTTCAACGCGCCGGCATGGCTGGGCGCGCTGATCGGCAAGGGTGCATTGGGCCAGAAGACCGGCGCCGGCATCTTCCGCAAGGTCGGCAAGGACATCATGGTCGTCGACCTTGAGAAGCAGGACTACCGTCCGGCCGATCGCGTTGCCGCACCGGAAGTGGTCGAGATCCTGAAGATCAAGAACCCGGCGGAGAAGTTCGCCAAGCTGCGCGAGAGCCAGCACCCGCACGCGCAGTTCCTGTGGGCGACGTTCCGCGACCTGTTCCATTACAGCGCCTACCACCTGGCCGACATCGCCGAAACCGCGCGCGACGTCGACCTGGCCATCCGCTGGGGTTACGGCTGGTCGCTGGGCCCGTTCGAGACCTGGCAGGCTGCCGGTTGGAAGCAGGTGGCGCAGTGGATCGCCGACGATATCGCCGCCGGCAAGAGCATGAGCAATGCGCCGTTGCCGGCCTGGGTGCTGGACGGCCGTGACGGCGTGCACGCCGCCGAAGGCAGCTACAGCCCGTCGCAGAATGCATTGGTGCCGCGCTCGTCGCTGCCGGTGTACCAGCGCCAGCGTTTCCCGGATGCACTGCTGGGCGAGAAGTTCGCGCAGGGCGAAACCGTGTTCGAGAACGACGGTATCCGCCTGTGGACCGACGGCGACGGCATTGGCGTCATCAGCTTCAAGACCAAGATGAACACCGTCTCCGACCAGGTCCTGGACGGCATCCAGCACGCCATCGGCCTGTCCGAAAAGCAGTTCAAGGGCGTGGTGATCTGGCAGAACAAGGAGCCCTTCTCTGCCGGTGCCGATCTGTCCGGCGCACTGGGCGCACTGAAGGCCGGCAAGTTCGTCGAGTTCGAGGCGATGGTTGCCAACTTTCAGCGCACCAGCCAGCGCATCAAGTACGCGACCGTGCCGGTTGTCACCGCAGTGCGCGGCCTGGCGCTGGGCGGCGGCTGCGAATTCCAGATGCATGCGGCCAAGTCGGTTGCGGCACTGGAAAGCTATATCGGCCTGGTGGAAGCCGGCGTCGGCCTGCTGCCAGCCGGTGGTGGCCTGAAGGAAATCGCCGTGCGTGCCTCGCAGGCGGCCGGCCCGGACGGCGACGTGTTCGCCGAGCTGAAGAAGACCTTCGAAACCGTGGCCATGGCCAAGGTCTCCAACTCGGCGGTCAACGCCAAGGAACTGGGCCTGATGCGCGCCACCGACAAGGTCGTGTTCAACAGCTTCGAGCTGCTGCACATCGCCAAGGCGGAAGTCACCGCGCTGGCCGAAGGCGGCTACCGTCCGCCGATGCCGGCACGCCGCATCCGCGTGGCCGGTGACGTTGGCATCGCCACCTTCAAGATGATGCTGGTCAACATGCTGGAAGGCCGCTTCATCAGCCCTTACGACTACGAGATCGCCGAGCGGATCGCCACCGTGCTGTGCGGCGGCAAGGTCGACCGCAACACGGTGGTCGACGAAGAGTGGCTGCTGACCCTGGAGCGCAAGCACTTCGTCGAACTGGCCCAGCAGGAAAAGACCCAGGCCCGCATCGCGCACATGCTGACCACCGGCAAGCCGCTGCGGAACTGATCAACGGGAATAGAGAACAGGGAATCGGGAATGGAAACAACCAGAACCCGGTTCCCCTCCTCCACCAATTTTTGCCGGAGAACAGGAATGCGTCGGACTTCGTGGAACCGCCTTGTCGATTCCCCATTCCCCACTCCCCACTCCCGGCTTTCGGAGAAAGCAAAGTGACCAAGCAAATCCAGGACGCCTACATCGTCGCCGCCACCCGCACTCCGGTTGGCAAGGCGCCCAAGGGCATGTTCCGCAACACCCGTCCGGACGACATGCTCGCCCACGTGCTCCGCTCGGTGGTCGCACAGGCCCCGGGCGTGGACGTCAACCGCATCGACGACGCCATCATCGGCTGCGCCATGCCCGAAGCCGAGCAAGGCATGAACGTGGCACGCATCGGCGTGCTGCTGGCCGGCCTGCCCAACACCATCGCCGCGCAGACGGTGAATCGCTTCTGCTCGTCCGGCCTGCAGGCTGTGGCGATGGCCGCTGACCAGATCCGTCTGGGCAACAGCGACCTGATGCTGGCCGGCGGCACCGAATCGATGTCGATGGTGCCAATGATGGGCAACAAGATCGCGATGGCACCGAGCGTTTTCGACAACGACCACGTCGCCATCGCCTACGGCATGGGCATTACCGCCGAGAAGGTCGCCGAAGAATGGAAGGTCTCGCGCGAAGAGCAGGACGCGTTCGCCCTCGCCTCGCACCAGAAGGCCATCGCCGCAATCCAGAACGGCGAGTTCAAGGACGAGATCAGCCCTTACGACATCGTCTCGCACCTGCCTGATCTGGCCGACGGCAAGCGCATCATCACCCGCAACAAGCTCGCCGATACCGACGAAGGCCCGCGCCTGGATTCATCCGCGGAAGGCCTGGCCAAGTTGCGTCCGGTGTTCCGCAACGGCCAGTTCGGCGGTTCGGTCACCGCTGGCAACTCCTCGCAGATGAGCGACGGCGCCGGTGCGGTGCTGCTGGCCTCGGAGCAGGCGATCAAGGATTACGGCCTGACCCCGCTGGCCCGTTTCGTCAGTTTCTCGGTCGCCGGCGTGCGCCCGGAAGTGATGGGCATCGGCCCGATCGCGGCGATCCCGAAAGCACTGAAGCAGGCCGGTCTGAGCCAGGACCAGCTGGACTGGATCGAGCTCAACGAAGCCTTCGCCGCGCAGTCGCTGGCGGTCATCCGTGATTGCGGCCTGGACCCGTCCAAGGTCAACCCGCTGGGCGGCGCCATCGCCCTGGGCCACCCGCTGGGTGCCACCGGTGCGATCCGCACCGCCACCCTGCTGCACGGCCTGCGCCGTCGCCAGCAGAAGTACGGCATGGTGACCATGTGCATCGGCACCGGCATGGGCGCTGCAGGCATTTTCGAATCGCTGTAAGCGGTTCGTTGCAGCGTTGATTCCAGAGGGCGGCCGCAAGGCCGCCTTCTTTGTTTGCATTTCCGCGAGCCCGCCTGGCACATGTAGTGCCGAGCCATGCTCGGCAGAGGCCTTCCCGATAAAGCCCCAGCGCAGCGTGGCTGCGCTCTACAAGACAGCAGGCCCAAGCCAGAAACAGAAAGGCAGCCCTCCGGCTGCCTTTCTTTCCCCCAAAACCGACAAACAACGCCAGGTTCCGGATTATTCGCCGGCGCTTACTCTGCCAGCATCTTCTGCATCATCTCGCGCGCCGGCCCAGCCAGCTTCTCGTTCTCCAGCGCAAACCGCACGGTCGCCTCAACCAACCCAAGGTGGGTGCCGCAGTCAAAACGCGTACCTTCGAAACGATACGCATCCACCTGCTCGCTCTTGAGCAACTGCGCGATCGCATCGGTCAGCTGGATTTCTCCACCTGCACCTGTGCCAGTAGCCTCCAGCAATTCGAAGATCTTCGGGCTGAGAACGTAGCGGCCTACCACCGCCAGATCGCTGGGCGCGTCCTCCGGCTTGGGCTTTTCGACGATCTGAGTGATATGCCCTTTGCGACCATCGAACTTGTCGGTCGCAACGATGCCGTAGCTGCCGGTCTTGTCATGCGGTACATCTTCCACCGCAATGACGCTGGCACCGCTGGCCTGATTGAGGTCGGCCATCTGCTTGAGCGCACCTTCGCCACGGTTCCAGATCAGATCGTCCGGCAGCAGCACAGCGAACGGCTCGTCACCGACAATCGCCTTGGCACAAAGCACCGCATGACCGAGCCCCAACGCCTCGGTCTGGGTCACGAATACAGCACGCACGCCCTTGGGCAGCACGTGGCGGATCAACTCCAACTGCTCCTGCTTACCTGCGCGCTCAAGCTTCTGCTCCAACTCGTACGCCTTGTCGAAGTAATCAGCCACCGCGTGCTTGTAACGGTTGGTGATGAAGATCAGCGTATCGCAACCCGCCTCAATCGCCTCATCCACCGCGTACTGGATCAGCGGCCGATCAATGATCGGCAGCATTTCCTTGGGCACCGTCTTGGTTGCCGGCAGGAACCGCGTTCCAAGTCCGGCGACGGGAAATACCGCCTTTTTAATTCGACCGTGCATCAGTGACTTCTTCCAGCCTCTTTTGGGTTGGGAAACGGAACGATGTTGGCTCTGCCCGTCTGCCCCGCTGCGTCTTCTGCAGACATGAACTCGGGAATGGTTGCCGCAAGGATATTACGCATCGCTTCGATGTCATAGGCCGCAACAGCCTTTCTTAGCGCCGTCACGTTGTTCAACACCAGCTCGGGAGAGAACTCGCGCACCCCGGCAGCCAATACTTTCGGGTGCGCGGTCGGCTGGCAATTCTCGTCGGCGTAGAACAAGCTCTCATGCAGCTTCTCACCTGGGCGCAAACCGGTGTAGAGGATCGGAATATCGATCCCAGGCTGCTTGCCCGCCAGCCGGATCATCTGCTCGGCAAGGTGGCGGATAAACACGGGCTCGCCCATGTCCAACATATAGATCGCACCACGTGAAGACGATGCCGCCGCCTGCAGAATCAGCAGACAGGCCTCCGGAATCGTCATGAAATAGCGACTTACATCGGGATGAGTGACGGTAATCGGGCCGCCCTTGCGGATCTGCTCACGGAACATCGGCACCACGCTCCCCACCGAGCCCAGCACATTGCCGAAGCGGACAGTGACAAAGCGAGTGTGGGCGCTGCGCCGATTCAAACTCTGGCAGATCATCTCGGCGTAGCGCTTGGTTGCACCCAATGCGTTGGCCGGGTCAACCGCCTTGTCGGTGGAAATGAAGACGAAGTTCTCAACCCGCGACTCAATACAGGCCGTGGCAACGCATTCGGTCGACAAGGTGTTGTTACGCACGGCTTCGCGCAACTGTGCCTCCAGCAGAGGCACCTGCTTGTAGGCGGCGGCATGGAATACGGTATCCGGATTGTAGCTTCGCAGCGCATGCCGGATGACCGCAGGATCGCCGCAATCACCGAGCACGCCATGGACCTCCAGATCCGGAAAACTCCTGCTCAGTTCCGCCTGGATATTGATCATCAACAGTTCGCTGATTTCCAGGACCACGATGCGAGATACACCGTGCCGCGCACATTGGCGACAAAGCTCCGAACCAATGGAGCCGCCGCCACCAGTCACCAACACGGTACGTCCGCGCAGCCAGCTACGCAGCAGCTCCCAGTCAGGAAGGATCGGCTTGCGCCCGAGCAGGTCTTCGATGGCGACTTCTTTGAGCTGGCCCGGCAGCGAGCTGCCTTCCAGAACATCGGTCAAACGCGGAACCGTGCGGAACGGCAAGCCGGTACTTTCGCAAAGCGCGACCACACGCTGCATACCCGCAGCATCAAGCGTTGGAATGGCGATAACCAGAAGTTTGGCGCTGGTCTCCTTGGCAACCACCGCAACCTCGTCCAAGGTGCCAAGAATTGCCGCGCCGTGCAGCCGGGCTCCCTGTAGATGTGGCGAGTCATCCAGCAAGCCCACCGGCTCATAGTCACCAGAACGACGCAGGTCCTTGATCAGCGATTCAGCTGCCTGGCCGGCCCCGAGCACCAGCACACGCCGTGCGCGGGCGTCCGAATGCTGCGCCTGATAGTCCTTCCAGGCACGGTAAAGCAGACGAGGCCCACCCAACATCGCAGACAACGCGAACGGGTAGACCACCAACACAGAAATAGGAATGCCCTCCAGACGGCGGTAGGAGAACACCACGACTATCGCCAACAGCCCGATGAAACTGGCCTTGAAGATGTTGATCAGATCGGCAACCGACGCAAATCGCCACAGACCCCGGTACAGCCCAACCTTCCAGAACGCGACCGCCTGGAGCGCAATGACCGCCGCAACATCAAGCGAGAACCAAGGATGCACAGGACCTGCATCCAGCAAGGCAAAGCGCGCCGTCAGGAGCAACTGCCAGCACAACCACACCATGACCAGGTCGTGCAGCATTACCGCGTAGCGCGGACCACCGCCTACAAAGCGCTCGAACCAAGACGCCATAGAAAACTCTGTCCTTAATTAAGTGCCTTAGCACGGAGGAACGCCCATGCCAGTGCCGTAGCAACCAGCCAGGCAACGCCCCCTGCCCACCCCCAACCTAGGGGAAGCCTTGAAAATTCCGCTGCAAGTGTAAGCCCCACAACACCGAAGATCGAATACCCCAGCGTAACAGCTGCGTGACTGTATTCACGTTTCACCAAACGCTGATAGAGATGCTGGGTATGTGCCTGCATCCAAGGCTCGCCCTTCAGCATGCGTGACAACAGCGTGAAACCCGAATCAGCCAGAAATGCCGCTGGCAGCATCAGCCACAGTACCGGCGCGGTGTCGGTAACACTCAGCCCAAGCGCCAGTAGACCCGCCACCAGATAGCCGAGCGCACCGCTACCGACGTCACCCATGAAGATCCGAGCGCGGGGGAAATTGAACGGCAAAAACCCCGCACAGCCAGCCGCAAGCACCCACCCTGCCATGGCGTAAGGCGCAGGCAGCAACCAGGCGGCACCCGCTCCGACCAGGATGGCCTGGGTAGTGGCCAAGCCATTGATGCCATCCATGAAGTTCCAGATGTTCACCAGCGACACGGTCAGCCCAAGACAGAACACCGCCTTTAGCAGGCTACCGGTGCCCAACCACACCAAAGCCGCGAGCATCAGCCCAGCCAACAGATGGACGCACAACCGCGGCAACGCGGGCAGTGAGCGGTGATCGTCCCACCAGCCAATCCCCGCCACCATCAACAGGCCCAGCGCGAATACCAGCAGAACCAGCGCCTGGTCCGGCAACAACAGCGCCCCCAGCAAACAGGCCAGCAGCTGCGAAACGACGATGCCGATACCACCGCCACGCGGGGTCGACACGTTGTGACTGCGCCGCTCACCGGGCTGATCAATCAGCTGTTGCCAGCGCGCGTAGCGGATCGCCAGCCAGGTCATCGCCGCCGCTGTAACCAATACCAGCAGCACCACCCAGTAATGCAGTTCCAGCACTCAGAGCACCGCGAAGTTCAATAGCGGCTTGACCGTACCCCACTCCTTGCAGCTGGGGCACTGCCAGTGGTGCGTGCGCGCACCGAAACCACAGCGCGTGCAACGATAGGCCGGGTTGCGAACCAGCAATTGATCAGTGATGTGCTTCAGATCCTGCAAGGTGGCGACCGGGTCGGCACCTTCGGCCAGGGTCAGGTCGATCAAGGCGGACTCACCGCGTACCGACGGGCGATCCTTGAGCTGGCGCCCCAGGTAGGCACGCGCAGGCGCCGGCCCCTCCTGCTCTTCCATCAAGCGGGTCAGCGCCAATACCGGCGCGATGCCTCGATAGTGCTCGGTCATTTCAGCCAGGAACGCGCGCGCGCCGGCGAGATCACCGACATTGCGGTAGTTCTTCAACAGCTGCGGCAGGATCTCAGGCAGGTAGTCCGGGTCATTGCGTGCAGCCCTTTCAAACGCGCGCACCGCCGCTTCGTCATTGCCGAAATCACTTTCCAGACGTCCTTCGATGATGCCGGCGCGCACGCTCATCGCATCGGCGACATTGGCCCGATTGATCGCCGCACGCGCATCATCCAACCGCCCCGCCGCGCGGTAGCGCTCGGCCAGTTCGCATTCAAACTGACCGATCAACTTGCCCATCGGCTCGTCGGTGACCGCTTCATAGCGGGTTGCGTTCTCGATGGCTTTTTCCCAATCACGCTCGGCCTGATAGATGCCGATCAGATGCTTCAATGCCTGCGGGGCGCGCTGGTCGAGCTGCGCCAACTCGGTGAATACGGTTTCGGCGCGATCCAGCAGGCCGGACTTCATATAGTCCTCGCCGAGCGCGAGCAAAGCCTGCACGCGCTGTGTGTCGTTCAGATCGTTGCGATTGACCAGACCTTGATGCAGGCGGATCGCACGATCCACTTCGCCACGGCGGCGGAACAGATGTCCCAACGCAACCTGGGTTTCGAAGGTTTCCTTGTCCAGCTCTGCAATATGCAGGAACAACTCGATGGCCTTGTCCGGCTGCTCGTTGAGCAGATAGTTCAAGCCTCGGAAATAGGTACTGGAAAGTCGAGTGACCTGATTCTCGCTATGGCGCTGGCCACTGCGGCGACCAATCACCCAGCCGGCGATCGCGGCAACCGGCAAGCACAGGAAAAACCAGAACCACTCACTGATGAAGTCCATCGTTGCTCAGCGTCCGTCAAAAGGAGAAGGCGTCTGCGCGGCAGGCGCAGCAGGCTCGGTCGCCGTTACGGCGGCCGCTTTATTGGCGCGGCGCAGCTTGGTGTACATCGGCACCACAAGGGCAGCCATCACCATACCACCGCCAACCAGGGCGCCGAGCAACAGCGATGCAATGATTGCGATACCCGAGGTGGTCTTGAGCACCCAGAACGCAAGGCTGATTTCGATGGGCTGCGAGTTGAGCGAGCCAATCACCAGGCCACCTATCAACACCGCCAGCAGAATCACTAATCGAACGGTCTTCATGCGCCGGCTTACTCCTGTTACAAGAGCCCGTAGCTTACCGTTCAGCGGATGAAATGGCAGCAGTCAATCTGCTACGAAGCACTCAGACAAGCTTACTCAGGCAGGGTCGCTTTCCAGCGGCACCACCGAGCTCACGCGCTCGCGTAGCTCCTTGCCCGGCTTGAAGTGCGGAACATGCTTACCCGGCAGCGCAACCGACTCACCCGTCTTCGGGTTACGGCCCAGGCGCGGCGGGCGGTAATGCAGGGAAAAACTACCGAAACCGCGGATCTCGATGCGGTCACCGGAGGACAGCGCCCCACCCATCATTTCCAGCAACGACTTCACCGCCAGATCGACATCATCAGCCTTCAGGTGCGCCTGGTGGCGCGCGAGGATTTCGATCAATTCGGATTTGGTCATTGCGTACTCGTCAATGGCAGGGTCTTACCCTGAAACGGCCCCGACTGATGTCCGGGCCGCCAGGTCAAATCTACAACAGGAAGCCGATTACTCGGACTTGTTGCCGTTCAGCTGTGCACGCAGCAGCGCGCCCAGCTGGGTGGTGCCGCTGGAAGCCGAAGAGGACTGGTATTCCTCCAGCACTTCGCGCATTTCGGCATCATCCTTGGCCTTGATCGACAGCTGCAGGGTACGGCCCTTACGGTCCATGCCCACGAACTTGGCTTCGACCTTGTCGCCGACCTTCAGGAACTGGGTCGCGTCGTCGACGCGCTCGTTGGCAACGTCACGTGCCGAAACGTAGCCTTCGATGCCGTCAGCCAGCTCGATGGTTGCGCCCTTGGCATCAACTTCCTTGACAACGCCTTCGACCTTCGAACCCTTCGGGTTGGCAGCCATGTACTGGCCGAACGGGTCCTGCTCAAGCTGCTTGACGCCCAGCGAGATGCGCTCGCGCTCCGGATCGACGGCCAGGACCACTGCGTCCAGGGTGTCGCCCTTCTTGAAGTTGCGAACCACGTCTTCGCCGGTGGTGTTCCAGCTGATGTCCGACAGGTGAACCAGGCCGTCGATGCCGCCGTCCAGACCGATGAAGATACCGAAATCGGTGATCGACTTGATCTGACCGGAAACCTTGTCGCCCTTCTTGAAGATGGCGGCGAAGGTTTCCCACGGGTTGGCAGCAACCTGCTTCATGCCCAGCGAGATACGACGACGCTCTTCATCAACGTCCAGCACCATCACTTCGACTTCATCACCAACCTGGACAACCTTGGACGGGTTGACGTTCTTGTTGGTCCAATCCATCTCGGACACGTGCACCAGGCCTTCAACGCCCGGCTCGATCTCAACGAATGCGCCGTAATCGGTCACGTTGGAGACCTTGCCGAACACGCGGCTGTTGGCCGGGTAACGACGTGCGATGTTGTCCCACGGATCTTCGCCCAGCTGCTTCAGACCCAGCGAAACGCGGTTGCGCTCGCGGTCGAACTTCAGCACGCGCACGTCCAGCTCGTCGCCGACGTTCACGACTTCGGACGGATGGCGCACGCGCTTCCATGCCATGTCGGTGATGTGCAGCAGGCCGTCGATACCGCCCAGGTCCACGAATGCGCCGTAATCGGTCAGGTTCTTGACGACACCCTTCAGGATTGCGCCTTCCTGCAGCTTGTCCATCAGCTGCTCGCGCTCTTCCGAGTGCTCGCTCTCGACAACTGCACGACGCGACACGACCACGTTGTTACGCTTGCGGTCCAGCTTGATGAGCTTGAATTCCAGCTCCTTGCCTTCCAGGTAGGCCGGGTCGCGCACGGGGCGCACATCGACCAGCGAACCAGGCAGGAATGCGCGGACATCCTTGATGTCCACGGTGAAACCACCCTTGACCTTGCCGCTGATGCGGCCGGTGATGGTTTCGTTCTTTTCCAACGCTTCTTCCAGCTCGTCCCACACCATGGCGCGCTTTGCCTTCTCGCGCGACAGGATGGTTTCGCCGAAGCCGTTTTCGATCGAGTCCAGTGCAACCTTTACCTGGTCGCCCACGCCCACATCGATTTCACCAGCGTCGTTACGGAACTGTTCGATCGGCACGATGCCTTCGGACTTCAGGCCGGCGTTGATCACGACCACGTCGCCGCGGACTTCAACGACGGTACCGATAACGATGGCACCGGGCTTCAGCTTGGCCAGATTGGCCTGACTGGCTTCAAACAGTTCTGCAAATGATTCGGTCATTAGATTTACTCAGTTGAACATATGGACAGCGGATCTGTTGCGAAAACCCGTACTGTCCAGCCTGTTGGACGACCCCATGGCAGCGGCCGAATGTGAATGAAAAAGCCCACCACGCACCATTGCGCAGCGGGTTGTTGCAACATCTTTGCTACGACTGCGATCGATCAACTGATCGCACTCAACGCTGCGGGGATCAGGCTTCCTTGGAAACCAGACCCAGCACCTTGGCAACGACGTCGTCGATGCCAATACCGCTGGTGTCGATGAGGATGGCGTCGTCGGCCGGCCTCAGGGGCGCCACTGCGCGCTGTGCATCACGGGCGTCGCGGGCCATGATCTCACGCAGGAGGTCTTCAAAGTTAACCGAAACCCCTTTTTCTTTCAACTGTTTATGCCGCCGCTCCGCCCGCTCCTCGGCGCTCGCAGTCAGGAAAACCTTGAATGGGGCGTCCGGGAAGATGACGGTGCCCATATCGCGACCATCGGCCACCAAACCAGGCAAAACCCTGAATGCGCGCTGACGCTCCTTCAGCGCAGCCCGCACCTCCGGGATGGCCGCAATGGCCGATGCCAGCGCACCGGTGGTCTCCAGACGCAACTCATCGGTGGCGTCAGTACCATTGACCAGCACCCGCAGGCTCTCGCCCTGCTCGACAAACTGCACCTTGGTGTCAAAGGTGCAGCGCACCAGCGCCGAGGCATCGGAGGTATCGATATCGGCCCAGCTGGCAGCCACGCCCACCGCGCGGTACAGCGCGCCGGAATCGAGGTAATGCCAGCCCAATTGACGGGCAACGATGCGACTGACGGTACCCTTGCCGGCCCCGGACGGGCCATCAATGGTAAGAACAGGGGGCAGCTGGCTCATTTAAAGGCCTGTCTGGAACGAGAATCAGGCTATTCTAACGCCCCGCACCACCCTGACTGCACCCGCTTGCACGCAAGCACTTGAACTGGCGCAGAAATACCCAGTAGAATGGCGGGCTTGAACGGGCGTTATCCTGCATATCCGCGGCCACGCTCCTAAGATCTCCTTACCAGTATCCGCCGAGGTATGTCATGAAAGTTCTGTCCTCCCTGAAGTCGGCGAAGACCCGTCACCGTGATTGCAAAGTTGTGCGCCGTCGCGGCAAGATCTTCGTGATCTGCAAGTCGAACCCGCGCTTCAAGGCTCGCCAGCGCTGAGCCAACTGGCGCAAGCCAGCGCTTGATCCGCAAGGATCGGGCAACGCCAAAAAGCCGCCCTTGGGCGGCTTTTTGCGTACCGGGCCGAGTACGGCAATGACGCATTGCTGAGTGCGTGCAGCAATACCGACGCAGGACTGCACTTTCGTTGCCATTTTTTGCTGTAATCGCACCCTGTCCTCTGGGGAGATGTGACCATGAACCACGCATTCAAGATTTTGAGCCTGATCGCCGTACTGGCTACCGCACCGGCAGTGCACGCCGATACCTTGTTGATCGAGCGCGCGCAGGAAAAGCCTGCCCAGGCCATTCCGGCCCGTGGCCAGAGCATGGCCGAGGTGGAAGCCCGCTTCGGCGCACCCAGCGAACGCATGGACCCGCGCGGCGGCCAGAAGCGCCAATGGCCGACCATCAACCGCTGGGTCTACCCGGCGTTTACCGTGTACTTCGAAAAGCAGCGCGTGATCGACGTGGTGGCCCGCCAGGCCAGCCCGGATGAAGTCGGGCCCAAGCCGCCGATCCGCTGAATCCTTTCCCGGCAGCAGGCCCTGGCCTGCTGCTCCAATGCCCACCCGGGCCGAACGCATCCGAGAAGAATGAACGACACGCTCCGCTTTCCAGCCGAATGGGAAACCCAGTCCGGCGTACTGATCGCCTGGCCGAACGCCGACACCGACTGGGCCGAGCGCCTGGCCGAGGTTGAGGAAACCTACATCGCGCTGGTCAGCGCCATCACCCGCTACCAGCCGGTGCTGATCTGCGTGGCCGATGACGACATCGAGACCTACGCGGAAATGCGCCTGCGCTCGAACCGCGTGGACATGGAGCGCGTGCAGTTCGTCACCGCGCCTTACGACGACACCTGGCTGCGCGACTCCGGTCCGATCGCCCTCAAGCGTGCCGACGGCAGCTTCCAGCTGCTGGATTTCCGCTTCACCGGCTGGGGCGGCAAGTTCGAGGCCAGCCTTGATGATCAGCTGGTCGGCGCGCTCGACCAGGAGCAGGTGTTCAACAACGCGCAGGTCCGCAGCATTCCGTTCGCACTGGAAGGCGGCGCCATCGACACCGACGGTGCCGGCACCCTGCTGACCACCTGGAAGTGCCTGCACGAACGCCACCCGGAACGCGAGCGCGACTCGCTCAGCGCCGACATGGCCGCCTGGATGCAGCAGGACCGCGTGCTGTGGCTGGACCATGGCTACCTGGAAGGCGACGACACCGACGCCCATATCGACACCCTCGCCCGCTTTGCCTCGGTCGACAGTATCGTCTACCAGAACTGCGACGACCCACAGGACTCGCATTACGCCGAGCTGCAGGCCATGGGCGCCGAACTGGCCGCCCTGCGCACCGCCGAGGGCAAGCCCTACCGCCTGTTCCCGTTGCCGTGGGCCGAACCTGTTCTCGACCAAGGCCGCCGCCTGGCAGCCTCGTATGCCAACTTCCTGATCATCAATGGCGCGGTACTGATGCCAGCCTATGGCGATGCTGCCGATGATGTCGCGCGTGACGTACTGGCCCAGGCCTTCCCGGACCGCGAAATCGTGCAGGTTCCCTGCCGCTCGCTGATCTGGCAGAACGGCAGCCTGCACTGCATCACCATGCAGCTGCCAGCCGGCCTGCTAAAAAACTAAACGCCGCACCTGTAGTGCCGAGCCATGCTCGGCAGAGGCTTAACGAGCGAAAAGCCGCCCTCACCCCACCCCCTCTCCCGCACACGGGAGAGGGGCGCAAGCGTAGTGCCGAGCCATGCTCGGCAGGGGCTCTACGAGCGAAAAGTCGCCCTCACCCCACCCCCTCTCCCGCACACGGGAGAGGGGCTCAAAGCGTAGAGCCGAGCCATGCTCGGCAGCCTTTCGTTTCGACGCCATGCAAACCGGATCTGTCAGGTGCTTGCTCAGCCGAGCATGGCTCGGCTCTACATAAGAAGCGCCAGCAACCGCGTACATCCACCTCCCCATCCGTTCAGCCCTGACCGCATTGCCGACGCGCATCCGCGTTAACATTGATGTTTTCCCCCGCAGGATCGCAGCAATGAACTCGCGCAGCCCTCTTACCGTCGCCCTGGTGCAGGAGCGAAACCACGGTGATGCCGCCGCCAACCTGGCCGTGATCGACGCACGCGTCGCCGAGGCTGCCGCGCAGGGCGCGAAACTGGTGCTGCTGCAGGAACTGCATAACGGCGCGTACTTCTGCCAGCACGAATCGGTGGACGAATTCGATCTGGCCGAACCGATCCCCGGCCCCAGCACCGAGCACCTCGGCGCACTGGCCAGGAAACACGGCGTGGTCATCGTCGGCTCGCTGTTCGAGCGCCGCGCCGCTGGCCTGTACCACAACACCGCCGTGGTCTTCGAGAAGGACGGCACCTTGCTGGGCAAGTACCGCAAGATGCACATCCCCGACGACCCGGGCTTCTACGAAAAGTTCTATTTCACCCCGGGCGACATCGGCTTCAAGCCGATCGAGACTTCGGTCGGTCGCCTCGGCGTGCTGGTCTGCTGGGACCAGTGGTATCCGGAAGCCGCACGCCTGATGGCGCTGGCTGGTGCCGAACTGCTGCTCTACCCGACCGCGATCGGCTGGGACCCGGCCGACGTGCAGGACGAGAAAAACCGCCAGCGCGATGCCTGGGTGCTGAGCCACCGTGGCCACGCCGTCGCCAACGGCGTGCCGGTACTGAGCTGCAACCGCGTCGGCCACGAAGCCTCGCCGCTGGGCGCATCGGGCATCAACTTCTGGGGCAACAGCCACGTGCTGGGCCCGCAGGGCGAATTCATCGCCGAAGCCGGCACCGACGCAACCCTGCTGGTCTGCGAAGTCGACCTGCAGCGCAGCGAGCACGTGCGCCGCATCTGGCCGTTCCTGCGTGACCGCCGCATTGATGCCTACGGCGACCTGCTCAAGCGCTACATCGACTGACCGGACCTGACATGACTCTCCAGCTGCGCACCGCCACACCCGCTGACATCCCGGCCATCACCGCGATCTACGCGGTGGAGGTGCGCGAGCTGGTCAACACCTACGAGTACGAAGTTCCCGCCGCGTCGGAAATGGCGCAGCGCATGCAGGACATCACCGCACGCGGCTTCCCCTATCTCGTCGCCACCATCGACGGCGAGGTAGCCGGTTACGCCTACGCCAACAGCTACCGTGCCCGCATCGCCTATCAATGGACCGTGGAGAACTCGGTCTACGTCGATGCCCGCTTCCAGGGCAAAGGCGTAGGCAAAGCCTTGATGCAGGCGCTGATCGATGAATGCACCGCACGTGGCTTCCGGCAGATGATCGCGGTGATCGGCGAGCCGACCAATACCGCATCGATCAAGCTGCACGAACGTTTCGGCTTCGAGCTGGTCGGTGTGTTCCGCGGCCTCGGCCGCAAGCATGGCCGCTGGCTGGACACGGTACAGATGCAACGCGCACTCGGCGACGGTGCCGACAGCGCCCCCTCCAATGAATGAAGCAATGACTGACTCCTCTATTGAAACCGGCGGCGAACTGCTGGCCGGCCAGCCCGTGCGCGTGGTTGAACGCGACGGCGTGCGCTACACCTTGCTGGGGACTGCCCACGTTTCGGCCGCCAGCGTCCAAGCGGTTGAGCAGGCCATCGCCAGCGGTCAGTACGACGCGGTCGCGGTCGAGCTGGACCCGCAGCGCCTGCAGGCACTGACCAATCCCAACGCACTTGCCCAGCTGGACCTGGTCGAGGTGATCCGCAAGGGTCGCGTGGCGCTGTTTGCTGCCAACCTCGCGCTGGCCGCTTATCAGCGCCGTCTCGCCGAGCAGCTGGGCATCGAGCCTGGCGCCGAACTCAAGCGTGCAGTCGAACTGGCCAATGCCAACGACCTGCCGGTACATCTGATCGACCGCGATGTCGGCCTGACCTTCCGCCGCGCCTCGCAGAGCCTGGGTTTCTTCGGAAAATTGAAACTGGTGATGGGCCTGGGCGCCGGCCTGTTCTCGTCCGAAGATGTGGGCGAAGAAGAGATCGAGAAGCTCAAGCAGGGTGACATGCTGGAGTCGAGCTTCGGCGAGTTCGCCAACGAGAGCCCGGAGCTTTATAAGGCCATCATCGGCGAGCGCGACCGCTACATGGCCACGCGCCTGCGCGAAGAGCACAACAGCGAGCAGCGCAATGTGCTGGCGGTGGTTGGTGCTGGTCACTTGGCTGGCCTGGCCCGCTATCTGGAGACCGACACCGACGCTCCTGGCCCGCTGCGCGAGCAGCTGGAGTCGGTGCCAAAGAAGCGCAACATCCCGTGGATCACGCTGGGCATTCTGGCCATCGTGCTAGGCGGTATTGCCTTTGGCTTCTGGAAGGGCGGCATGGGCATGGGTGCCAACATGCTGCTGACCTGGGCGATGTTTACCGGCGGCTTGGCTGGCTTGGGTGCATTGCTTGCTGCCAGCCATCCGCTGAGCATTCTGACCGCGATCGTGGTTGCGCCTTTCAAGCCTTTCCGTTTGAGCATTCCCACCGGTGCGTTTTCAGCGCTGGTGGAGACGCGGCTGCGCAAGCCGACGTATCAGGACTTCCTGCAGCTGCGTGATGATGCGCAGAGCGTGAAAGGCTGGTATCGGAACCGTGTTACCCGGATCGTGCTGACTTTCATGCTGACCAATCTTGGCAGCATGCTCGGTTTGTGGCTGACCGGCTTCAGTGTTTATGGAAAGTTGGCTGGGTGAGGTTTTGGCCTTGAGCTTTGGTTTAAAAGCTATAAGTGCTTTAAAAGCTTAGAAGCGCCCTCACCCCTACCCCTCTCCCGCATGCGGGAGAGGGGATTGGCTCTCCTGCATTTTCTTTTGCTGCTGCATCGCCGGCTTCGGCTGCGGAAGCGCGATCGCCAGCTTTGGCTGTTGCTTCGGCCTTTGATCCAGCCTTTGCCTTGGCTGTCCCCTCTCCCGCATGCGGGAGAGGGGTTGGGGTGAGGGCAGCTCTTGCTTCAGCTGTTGCTATTGCCTTCGCTGCTTGCAATCGCAGCAGCTACAGCCGCCCTGCCCATCAAGCAATCAGCCCTCTGCAACAGCCGCATGTTCCACCGGCGGCAAGCCGCGCGCACGCCGCACCAGCCGTGCAGTGCCCGTACGCATATCATCCAGCAACGCATAGATGGTCGGCAGGAACAGCAGGCTCACTACCGTCGAGAATGCCAAACCGCCAGCAATCGCACGCGCCATCGGGTAGTACGGCGGCATGCCATCAGCCGTGGTCGTGTTCAAGGCAATCGGCACCATCGCCAGGATAGCCGTGCCCATCGTCATCATGATCGGCCGCAACCGCTCCCGGCTGCCCTCAATCAACGCCTCGGTCCGCGACACCCCACGTCGGCGCAGGTTGTTGATGTGCTCGATCATCACGATGCCGTTGTTCACCACCACGCCCATCAGCACCAGGATGCCGATCACCGCCATGATGTTCATCTCGGTACCGGTCAGCCAGAACAGCCAGTACACGCCATAGATCGAGAACAGCACGCAGGACATGATCGCGGCCGGGAACAACAGCGACTCGAACACCGCGGCCATGATCACCACCATCAGGATCAGGGCGATGAAGATCGCACTCACCATCTGGTCCATGCCGTCGAAGTTGATGTTGAAGCCCGCACCGTTGAACGTATAGCCATAGCCGGGCGGGAACTGCACGCGGTCCAAGGTCTCCTCGACGGACTTGCGCGCCTGGTCCATCGGCACGTCCTTGGCCAGCCCGGCCTCGATCCGCAGCATGGTCTGCCGGTTCAGGCGCTGGATGGAGTTGGCCGCCGGATTGACGTTCACGTCCACCATCGCCAGCAACGGAATCTCCTTGCCACTGGAGCTGCGCACCATGAACGACGACAAGTCCTCGATGCTGTAGTTCTCCGAGCCCGAGAAGCGCACGTTGACCGGGATCTCGACGTCATCACGATGGAAGTCGCGCAGCGATGAGCCACGCAACGCCATACCGACGAACTGCGCCACCTGCTGGGCACTGAAGCCATACGAAGCTGCACGTTCGCGGTTTACCCGCACCGCAAGCTCGGCATTGGCATCACCCACGTCCACACGCACGTCGCGCAACTTGGGGTCACGCGCCAGAATCGGCACGATGTCATCGGCCAGCTCGCGCAAGGTCTGGCTCGAATCACCGACCAGACTGAAACGCAGCCCTCCTCCCTCGCTGCCCATGCCACCCGGCCAGCCGATACCGATCTTGGCGCGCGCCGACTGCGGCAACCCCTTGCGCACCTCTTCCTCGATCTTCTTGCTCTGCTCGCGGTCGTCCACGGTCAGGTACAGGCGCGTCTGCGCCCAGCCCTGCTCGGCAAAGCGGCTGTAGACGCGCTTGATCTTGAACTCGTCGCGGTTGGCATTGACGAAGTCCTCGACCCGCTGCACTTCCTTGCCCATCTCCTCCTTGGAATAGGAGCCCTTCCATTGGTAGAAGATGTTGATCTCATCCGGATCATTGTCATCGCCACCACCGGTGGTATGGGTCATCGGCCACACGCTGAGCACCGACACCAGCACGATACCCGCCACGCTCCAGCCGCGATTCTGCAAGGTCCAGCGCAGGATCCGCGCATAGCGTTCCTGCAGGCGGCTGATGAACGGCGACTTCAATGCCGGCGGGGTCTTCATCCGTGCCGACAGCATCGGAATCAAGCTCACCGCCACCAGCCACGAGGCCAGCAACGAGAACGAGATGGTCAACGCCAGCTGGGTCAGGTAGATGGTGATGATGTTCTTCTCGCCGAACATCATCGGCAGGAACACCACGCAGTGGCACAAGGTGCCTGCCGACAGCGCGATCGCCACGTGGCGGGTACCAATGATCGACGCCATCTCCGGCTTGCCAGGGTATTTCTCGCGCTCCTGGTAGATGCTCTCCACCACCACTACGGCGTTGTCGACCAGCATGCCCACCGCCAGCAACAAGCCCATCATTGAGATGATGTTCAGGCTGATACCGGTGAAGTACATGAAGCCCAGCGTCATGATGAAACAGATCGGGATCGCCATCGACACCATCAGCGTTGACGGCCAATGGCGCAGGAAGGCGTACAGCACGATCACCGACAACAACAAACCGATCGCACCGGCCTCGGCCAGCGCCAGCAGCGAACTGGTGACCGCCTTGCCCGAGTCCCATGCAATCTCGATATCGACACCGCGCAGGGCCGGGTCCTCGCCCAACAGCGCGACCTCCTTGGTCACAGCGCGCGACAGGTCCACCAGGTTCGCCGAGCGCTCCTTGTAGATGTCCACGCCTACGCTGGGCTTGCCTTCCATGCGCCGCACATAGCTCATGCGCTGCGGCTGCAGGCTGACTTCGGCGATATCGGACAGGCGGGTACCGCGGTTGTTGACCGGCAGGTCACGCAGCTCCTGCACTTCCAGCAGCTCACCCCTGGGTTGCACACGCAGACGGCGGCCATCCTCGGTGATCTGCCCGGCCGATACCGCGAAGTTGGCTGCCTGCAGCTTCTGCACAAGATCGTTCAGCGCCACGCCGTGCGCACTGATGCGATCCTTGTCCAACGCAATCAGCACTTCCTGCTTGGCCACACCTTCCACTTCGACTCGGGCCACGCCAGGCAGACGCTCCAGGCGCTGCTTGATGGCACGTTCGATCATGTCAGCGCGCGCGGTCAGGTCCTCGGCGCTGCTCAGGCGCAGGCTGATAGCCTCCTGGTCGCTGGTACTCCAGCGCTGCACGTAATAACGGCGGAAGTCATCCGGCAACTCGTCGCGCACCGCGTCGATACGCTCACGCGCTTCGGATGCGGCCATGGCGATGTCGCGGTTCCAATCGCTGAATTCGACCTGGATCTGGCCGCCCTCGGCGTTGGCACGCGAGTTCATCGTCTTGATGCCGGGCATCGTGGCGATGGCCTCTTCAACCGGCCGCAGCAGGTTGCGTTCCACTTCTTCCGGGGTCGAGCCCGGGTACGGCAGTGCAATGAAGAAGAACGGGATCGATGCTTCCGGCTCCGACTCCAGCGGCAGCTTGAACGCAGCGATCAGGCCGATCACCACCATCGATACGAACAGCATGATGGTGGTGACGGGGCGGCGGATGGACAGCTCGGTGATATTCATCCGCTCAGTCCTTGATGCCGCCGATGGGGTCCTGCTCATGGCTCAGCACCTGCTCGGCCTGGGCCATCGCTTGGCGCGCCCGACGGCCGCGCTCGGCGTAATACTCGTCCGGCTTGCGGTCCAGCAGGTCGTACACCACCGGGATCACCAGCAGGGTCAGCATGGTCGAGACCAGCAGGCCACCGATCACCGTGATCGCCATCGGCGAGCGCACTTCGGCACCTTCACCGAAGGCCAGGGCCAGCGGCAGGAAGCCGAACACCGCGCACAGCGTGGTCATCATGATCGGACGCAGACGCGAACGTGCGCCTTCCACCAATGCGTCACGCTTTGCCACACCCTCTTCGCGCAGCTGGTTGACCTTGTCGATCAGGATGATGGCGTTCTTCACCACCAGACCGACCAATAGGATCAAACCGATGAACACCACCACTGAGACCGGCGAGCGCGCCAGCAGCAGGGCCGCAACCGCGCCAACCAAGGCAAGCGGAATGGTGAACAGAATGACGAAGGGATGCAGCAGCGATTCGAACTGCGATGCCATCACCAGGTAGACCAGGAACACCGCCAATGCAAAGGCAAACAGCAGCGAGCGGATCGACTCACCCAGCTCCTGGCCCTGGCCACCGATGTGCATGCCTACGTCGGTGCCCAGCGGGTTCTTGGCCACCATGTTCTGCACTTCGGTGATGGCCTTGCCCAGGTCGATATCGCGCAGGTTGGCCGAGACAATCGCCACGCGGCGCTGGTTGGCGCGGTGGATTTCGCTCGGGCCGGTGGTGGCGATGACGTCAGCCACCGAGCCCAGTTCAATCGCCTTGGCGCCGGTCGGGTTGACGATCAGGCGGCGGATGTCATTCACCGACGAACGCTCCGACTCCTGCACACGCACCAGCACGTCGATCTTGCGATCACGGAAGCTGTAGCGGGTGGCGACATTGCCCTTGACCTTGTTGACTACCGCATCGGCGATCTGGCGCGTGGTCAGGCCAAGTGCCGCAGCGCGGTCCTGGTCGAACACCACCTGGATTTCCGGGAAGCCCTGCTCCACCGTCGACTTGACGTCGGCGTAGTGCGGGTTCTCGCGCAGCATGCCGGCCAGACGATTGCCGGCGACGCGGATGTCTTCGAGATTATTGCCCTCGATTTCGATCTCCAGCGGCGGCGACAGCGCGAACAGTTCCGGGCGGGCGAAATCCACCTGCGCCGACGGCCAGGCCTTCATGGTTTCGCGCAGCTTCTCGGTCAGTGCCGGCTCCAGCTTGGTGTCATTCATCACCACCGACAGCTTGCCGATGTTCTCGCCGCTCTCGGTCGGGCTGGCATCCAGTCGCGTACCGGTACCGGAGACGCCGTACAGCAGACGCACACCTTCTTCGCCTGCATGTTTGCGCTGCACTTCGCGCACCAGTGCATCGGTCTGCGCCAATGGGGTGCCTGGCGGCAGCTTGGCAGTCATCTCGAAGCGGTCCTGGGCCAGCTGCGGCAGCAGGTCCACGCCCAGCAGCGGCAGTGCGGCCAAGGTCAGACCGAAGGCCAGCGTCGCGAAACCCAGGATCGGCCACGGACGCTTCAATGCCGCCGGCAGCGCGCGCAGGTAGCCGGCTTCAGCACGGCCGTACGGCGCCATCGCCAGGTCGCTGGCCTTGCGCATCACCGGGCCGACCACCGCAGCAATGCCACGGAAAATCCGCACCACGCTCCAGGCCAGGAAATAGAAGCCATAGCGGAACATCGCGCCGATGCCACGGCCTGCATACGCAGCCGGCTTCTTCCAACGGCTTTCAGGACGCCACGGCTCACGCGGATCCTCGGCCGGGAACTCCAATGGCGGGCGGCCCTTCAGCGCGCTCAGCATCGGAATCAGCGTCATCGACACCACCAGCGACACCGCAATGGCGATCGACACGGTCAAGGCCTGGTCGCGGAACAGCTGACCAGCGATGCCTTCGACGAACACCAGCGGCAGAAACACCGCGATGGTGGTCAGGGTCGAGGCAACCACCGCCATGAACACTTCACGGGTGCCCTTGATCGCCGCTTCCAGAATGCCCATGCCGCGCTCACGCGCCTTGGCAATCGATTCCAGCACCACGATCGAGTCATCTACCACCAGACCGGTGGCAAGCGCCAGGCCGCCCAGCGACATCACGTTCAAGCTCAGGCCGAGCTGGCCCATGAAGAAGAAGGTGGCGATGATCGAGATCGGTAGCGACAGCGAGATCACGAAGGTGCTCCAGCCATCGCGCAGGAACAGGAAGATGATCAGCACCGACAGCAGGCCGCCGATCACCGCATCGATCTTGACGTCCTTGATGGCGTGACGGATGAAGACCGACTGGTCCTCCACCATCGTCATCTCGATGTCCTTGGGCATTTCCTTGCGGATCGTTTCGAGCTTGGCTTCCAACGCATCGGCAGTGGAAACGGTATTGGCATCGCCTTCCTTGTAGACCGCCAGCTCAACAGCCTCATGACCGCCAGCGCGGATCACCGCCTCGCGTTCCTTATAGCCTTGGCTTACCTGTGCCACATCTTTCAAGCGCACGCTGGGCGCACTGCTGCTGCCATCGCTGCGCATCGCAGCGATCACGTTGGGATCGCTGCTGCCGAGGATGGCCGACATCAGCTGGCGGTTTTCCCCGGCCGAGCTTGCAGTGCTGGACCCACTTGCCGTGGTCAGCAGCATCTCGCGCATCTGTTCAACGGTGGCAAACTGGTTGACGGTACGCACCAGGTAACGCTGCGAACCCTCTTCCAGACGACCGCCGGACAGGTTGACGTTCTCCTGCTGCAGGCGCTGGATCACCGTGTCCAACGACAGACCCAGAGCAGCCAGCTTGCGCTGGTCGATATCGACCTGGATCTCATCCTCCAGACCACCGCCGACCTTGACCGCGGCCACACCGCTGACCGGCTCGAGCTTGCGCTTGAGGTCTTCATCGGCATAGCGACGCAGTTCCATCAGGCGACGCACGGCATCGGCGTCGTTGCCGGCTTCCTGCTTGGAGGACAGTGCCAGCCGCATGATCGGCTGGGTCGAGGGATTGAAGCGCAGCAGTACCGGCGGCTTGGCCTCCAGCGGCAACTGCAGCGTCTCCATCTTGTCGCGTACGTCCAGGCCCGCCTGCTGCATGTCCGTGCCCCAGG
Organism: Stenotrophomonas sp. STEN020; assembly: GCF_056760195.1. Classification (NCBI taxonomy): domain Bacteria; kingdom Pseudomonadati; phylum Pseudomonadota; class Gammaproteobacteria; order Lysobacterales; family Lysobacteraceae; genus Stenotrophomonas; species Stenotrophomonas sp. STEN020. Next base: position 56,484 of record NZ_JBRREI010000003.1, on the reverse strand, counting down.
CGAACTCCAGCACCACGTCGCTCTGACCGGTGCGCGAGATCGACTTGAGCTTGCGCAGACCCTTGACGATGCCCAGCGCTTCTTCGGCCGGCTGCGAGATCAGGGTTTCCACCTCGGCCGGTGCCGCACCTTCGTAATCGGTACGCACGGTCAGGGTGGGATAGCTCAGGTCCGGCAGCAGTTCGACCTTCAGGCTGGACAGCGAGATCAGGCCAAACAACACCAGGGTCAGCGTCATCATCGCGATGGTGACGCGGCGGCGGGTGGCGAACTCGATCAGATCGAAGCCACCGCCGGAAGCCGACGGTCCGTGGTCACTCATTGCTTGGTCGCCTGTGCAGCTGCCGGCGCCTTGGCCGCCGCTGCGACCGCCTTCTCCTTGCCGATCACCTGCACCGCACTGCCCTCGCGCAGAGCTGCCTTGCCAGCGATGACGACTTCATCACCCTGTTTCAGACCGTTGCGCACCTCGATGAAGCCGGTATCGTCGTAACCAAGAGCCAACTCGGTACGCACGGCCTTGCCATCGCGCACCACATAGACTGCCGGCTTGCCACCGTCTTCCAGCAACGCGGTACGCGGTACCACCAGTGCATCGGCGCGCTGGTCGTAATTGATGCTCAGGCGGCCGAACATACCGGCCTGCAATGCATCTTCGCCGGTAAACGTAGTCACCACGCGGAAGGTGCCGGTGCCGTTGTCCACCACTGGCGCAACGCGATCCACCGTGCCGGTGAACGGCTTGCCCGGCAGCGCATCAACCTGCAGCGACACCGCCTGGCCCGGCTTGAGCTTGGCGATCTCGCGCTCCGGCACATTGAGGGTTGCTTCGAGCTGGGCACTGTCGACGATGCGGATGATCGGCGAGTTGATCTGCACGAAGTTGCCCGGCTTGATGTCGCGCGAAGCGACCACTCCGGAAATCGGCGCGACTACCGTGGTGTAGGACAACTCCAGCGTCGCCATCCGGTACATCGCCCGCGCGTTCTCCAGGTCATAGCGCAACTGGTCCACGTCGGCAGCGCTGACCAGCTGCTGCTGCACCAGCTTCTCGGCGCGGTGATAGCTGTTCTCCAGCTTGCGCATCTGCGCCTCGCTCTGCGCCACGCTCAGGCGCGCACGGTCCGGGTCCAACCGTACCAGCGGCTGGCCGGCGCGGACCTGCTGGCCTTCCTCGACCAGCACCGCCAGCGCCACACCGGAAGTCTTGGCGACCACCTGCGACTCAGCGCGCGGCTCCAGCGCCGCGGTACCGGTATAGCTGGCGGCAATGGCACGGCGCTCGGCCTTGGCCACTTCCACTGGTACGGCGTCACTGGCCTTCTGCTCATCCGGCGTCTTGGCCTTGGCCTCCTCGCCACCGGCTTTGCAGCCGCCGAGCAACAGGGAAGTGGTGATCAGGAGTGCAGCAGCGCAGCTTCCGGTGCGGGCGTGCAGAGTGAAAAGTCGCGACATCGTCTTGTCCCTGGGGATGCGTAGGCAGGTGTTGTAGCAAAGTATTGCACCACCCCACACCAACACCATGCCCCGAAAGTCATGGGTACCTGCACCTTTGCTTCCGCCTACCGCATTGCAACATCCAAGTGCCTGTTCCGAACGGGTAAATACGCGGGCTATACTCGGCCCGTTCCGTATCCCACGGCGGAACCCCAGACCCGCTCACCGGATAAGGAAACCATGCGCTCGCAGCCGCTCGCCGCTTGTTTCGCTCTGGCTTTTGCCCTGACCTTCGGGGCCGCCCAGGCTGATCCGCAGTCTGCTACACCCGCCGTCGCCCCCGCCGCTACTGCCCCCGCCGCCACACCGGCACCAGCCAGCACGGGCAATGCTGCTACCGGCCGGACTCTGGCCTATACCTGCCAGGGCTGCCACGGTATCACCGGCTACAAGAACGCCTACCCCAGCTACCGTGTGCCGAAGATCGGTGGGCAGTCGCCGCAATACCTGACCCAGGCGCTGACCGAGTACCGCGAAGGCAAGCGCAAGCATCCAACGATGCAGGCGCAATCCATGAGTTTCAGCCCGCAGGACATTGCTGATCTCTCCGCCTACCTGTCCACCCTCAAATAAGCGCCGACCATGACGAAAGCCACGCACGCACTGCGTTTGTCCATCGCCCTGTTCGCCGTCATGGGTCTGGCTGCCTGTACGCAGTCGGAGGTCGAGTCCAGCGGCAAATCCGCGGCCGACCCGGGCCACGCCAGTGGCGAACACGGTTCCAGCTCCTCAGCAGGCTTGCCCGCTGGTCGCATCGCCGCCGGTGAGCATCTGGCAGCAGCAAAGGGCAAGGCCACCGGGCAGAGCTGCATCGACTGCCACGGCGCCGACGGCAACAACCCGATCGACCCAACCTATCCCAAACTCGGCGGCCAATACGGCGATTACCTCGCCCACGCGCTGCAGGCCTACCGGGCAAGCACCCGCGACCACATGCTGATGACCCCGCAGGCGCAAAAGCTCAGCGACCAGGACATCGCCGATCTGGCCGCGTATTTCGGTTCGCGCCCCAGCCAGTTGCGCGACCTGCACGGCGTGGACTGAAGACAACCGTCGCAGCACCGCACTGACACAACAAAGCCGCCCTTGGGCGGCTTTGTTCTCAATACGCTTCGCAGTGATTGTGGGAGCCGCGTCAGCCGCGAAGCTGACATTGTTGCAGCCCCAGCCACTGATGCCATATGAAGCGCCATCTGCTTCGCGGCTTACGCCGCTCCCACAACGGATACCTGATCACGCATGCCACTTTATCGATGCTCGATCTGCGGTGAAGACTTCCCTGGCGCCCTGGTGGGCAAGCGCTCGCCCATCGGCTTCTACGCAACCCGCTTCGTGGAGGCAGCAAATCGAGATACCGCGGAAGCCCAGGTTCTGGATTCACTTCGAAACGAAGCTGCACTGCAAATTCCTGCAGAACTACGTAACGAGGACGCACGGGTGTTCTTCGAGGAAATCGCGGAGGTCAGCGCTGACAGCGAGCGCGTGCCGAACTCCGGATTCACATTCTTCGTCATGGGCAGCTGACCTTCCAGCAGACCTGAGCTACTCAGAGCCCCCACCCTGAACGATTGATGTTGTCTTCCAGCAGTTCTTTATTGAAAGGGATATTCGGCGGCAGCCGTGCTTATGACTCTGTTTGTGGGAGCGGCGTAAGCCGCGAAGCTGGCATTGCCGAAACCGCAGGCAAATGCGGCATCTGATCCGGTACGAGCTTTGCGGCTTGCGCCGCTTCTACAAGATCCAACGCAGCATGCGAAGCACCGTGGAGCCATCAGCGACTGCCGTTGTCTTCCTGCAGCTCTCTCTTGAACGGGATATCCGGCGGTGGCCGCGCTTCTGCCGGCTGTTCCTGCATGTTCGGGTTGGTCAAGCCGCAGCCGCCACCGAATTGCAGCATCGACACCACGCAGGAAATCTTGCTGTTTGAGCCGGGGATCGGAATCTCCACGCTTTTGATGCCCTTGCGCACCCACTCGGCGAGCAAGGACTCGTTTGGAGCCCAGTATTTGTCGAACGAGGTTGGCGTGTAGTCATACGGCGGGCGCTTGAGCCAGGTGCCGGACTCGGCGATGCGCTCACGGCTCCAGGTGTCGGCATCACCGCCCGGCGCCCCCCGCTTGGCCGCGTCCTGCGCCTGCCCCTCGTTGCCACCCAGCTTTACACTGCCGTCGGCATTGAACAGCCCAGTGCCTTTGTCAGCCTGGCCGCCCGCGCTGCCGGCGACCTGGCGCTGGGCTGCACCCCAATCATCACCACGGTTTGGCGCGGCCCAACCGCCGCTGCGATCCTGCGGTTTCGGGCCTGCACCTGTACTGGTTCCAGCGCGCGGACTTGGATTGGCCGAGGCCTGCCCACCAGTGCGCGACGGACTGGTCGATGCGCTTGCTGCCGGCGTACTGGTTGATGCCTGCGTCGCAGCAGCAGGAGACGTCGCCGCCTGCGCGCCGGGCTTGTCCGGCACACCGGGCACCGCACGCTCACGCACCGCCATCGTCGGTGTCTTCACCTGCACTTGGGCAGCGCGCGATGGCAGCGTCGCCATCGCCACCGATTCCTGCGTTGCGGTTTCGATCTGGCGCTCGCGCACGCCAAGCTCAGGCGCGCGAATCTGCACCTGCGTTTCGCGCACCTGTGGCTGAGCTACCGTTGCTGGTTGTTGCGTGGCCACTTCGATCTGGCGTTCGCGCACCTGCACCTGGGGCGAACGCAGCTGCACCGCAACGTCTGCAGGCTGGCGTAGCGTCTGCGTCGCTTGCGGACGATCAACCGCGGTTTCGATCGTGCGTTCGCGCACCTGGGCTTGGCTGCTGCGCAACGCAGGCGCTGTCACAGTCGCGGGAGGCAGCACGAACTCGCTGCTCGGCCGGCTCGTCTCCGTCACCTGCAACGGCTGCTCGCTGGCGGTTGGTGGCTCCGGCACTGGCTTGGATGCGTCAACCTGCATCCACCCGGGCTCGAATTCTGGTTCCGCGGCAGACGCCACATTGTCCTGCACTGCGCTCGCAGCCGGGGCTGCAACAGACTCCTGCGCTGTGGGCGCCGATGGCTCGGCCGTAGCAGCGCCAGACTGCGCTGCAACGGCCGCTTGCGCGCCCGCCGCCTCGGCAGCCTGCGGGGCACCGCCGCCCTCTTCGTCCGGCGTACCGCGCCCGACATACTCCACCTGCACGCGCTCGCCTTCTTCGGCATCCGGTTCCGGTACATTGCTGCGCACCAGCGCCACCCACAGCAACAGCAGCGCGAACAGCACATGCAGGCCGGCACTGAAGAACCCGGCAAACCAACGCAGGCCACGCTGGTCGCGCGGCGGCGGCTCGCCACCGTTCCAGAACAGCAACACGATCTGTTGCCACAACGGCAAGGGCGCAGCGGCAGCCTCGCGTGGTCGCGGCGGTCGAGCTGCCATCGCTTCGGCAGCATCGGCATCGACAAAGGCGGACAGGCCCTTGGATACACGCGTGCGCAGCCAGTTGCTCCAGCTATACGGCATGCCGGTGCGGCGATCGTGCAGGATGCTGGTCTGCCGGCGCGCGGCCAGCAGATTGATCAGCTCGGTAACCGATGCCACCGGCATGCGTGTTGGCGGCTCAGCCCGCGCCGTCGCGCGGAATATACGGGGCCTGACCGGTTTCGTGGTCGGTGGCGTCACGCACAGCGGTGATGCCCGGCACCCGGCCCATCAAGGTCTTCTCGATCCCCTGCTTCAAGGTCACATCGGCCATGCCACAGCCGTGGCAGCCACCACCGAAGCGCAGCAACACCACGCCGTCGGCCGACACTTCCTGTACTGCGACGCGGCCGCCATGCGAGGCCAGCTGCGGATTGATTTCGTTTTCAATCACCCAACGCACACGCTCGACGATGGACGCCGCATCACCCGGGGCTTCTCCCTTGATCTTGGGTGCCTTGATGGTCAGCTGCTGGGTACCGGCAGCCTGGGTAACGATGTCGATCTCGGCGCCGTCCAACCACGCCACGCTGGTGGCGGCGATATACAAAGTGAAACCATCGCAGTCCACGGCCCACTCATCGCCGAGCAGGTCAGCCGGCTCGGCAAATTCAAGGCGCGCGTCGGCGCTCGGGGTTCCCGGGTCCATCGCGCTCAGGCGCACGCCCATTCCGGGCACGGCCTCACGTTCGATCAACTTGCGGAAATGCGTTTGGGCGGTATCTGAGATCTGGATCATGCGGGTATTCTAGCCGTGTCTTGGTTGCCACCGATGGGACAGTGATTCCAACGGCGGCACAGTTCAGTCACCTGTTATGGAGGTATGCATGGCCCCTGATCTCATCCCGCTGGCACAAGCGCACTGCAGCCCGCGCCGGGGCAGCGAATATCGCCTCAGCCAGGCCCGCGTTGCCGAGCTGCTGCCGCAGGTCCCGGGCTGGGAGCTGGCCGAGAACGGCCAGGCCCTGACCCGTACATTCCGCTTTGACAACTACCACGGCACCATGGCGTTCGTGAACGCCTTGGCTTGGGTTGCGCATCGCGAAGACCACCACCCCGACCTGGGCGTGCACTACGACCGTGCCGTTGTGCGCTTTTCCACCCACGATGTGGGCGGCCTGAGCGAAAACGACTTCATCTGTGCCGCCAAGGCATCCGCATTAACGGAGCAATGACATGAAACTGCGTCTGCTGTTCGCTGCAATGGGTACCGTGGCTGCACTGAGCGCCTGCAACTCCTCCAACCAACCGGACGCACCGGTGATCGCCCCTACCGAAGTGGCCGCCGTACAGACCCCGCCACCAGACTACCCGGCCGAACTGGCCTGCACCGGCGTCGGCGGCAAGAGCGTGCTGCGCGTGGTAGTTGGTCCGCAGGGCACGCCTACCGAGGTCTCGTTGGTTACCAGTAGCGGCAACAGTCAGCTGGACGACTCCGCCGCGCGCCGCGTGCGCGAGTGGAAGTTCAATCCAGCCACCCGCAACGGCCAGCCGGTGCCTACCACCATCCAGGTACCGGTCAGCTTCAACCCGCCGGACCCGAAGCCGAACGAGTGCTTCGCCATTGAAGAACGCGCGCGCCGCGGCGGCTGAGCCGGCAACGGCCTGCACGCATGCATGCGATCTCCACTGAAAACCTCTGGCTTGCGTTCAGCCTGACCTTCGCTGCCGGCCTGGCCACCGCCGTCGGCAGCCTACTGGTGCTGTTCTCCAAACGCCCAAACCCGCGTCTGCTGGCGTTCGGGTTGGCCTTTGCCGGTGGCGCGATGGTCTACGTCTCGCTGTCGGAGATCCTGAACAAGTCGATCGGTTCATTTGCCCAGGCTTATGGCGACCGCCTCGGCTATACCTACGGCACCTTGTGGTTCCTTGGCGGTGTGCTGCTGGTGGTGTTGATCGACCATCTGGTCCCGAACCCGCACGACAGCCTGGACAAGCAGGACCCGGCCTTCCACGACCACAGCCACAAACAGATCCGCCGGGTCGGTCTGCTCAGTGCGATCGCCATCACCGCGCACAATTTCCCCGAAGGCCTGGCGACCTTCTTCGCCACCCTGGAAAGTCCCTCGGTCGGCCTGCCGCTGGCTTTCGCCATCGCCATCCACAACATCCCCGAAGGCATCGCCATCGCCGTGCCGGTGTATCTGGCCACCGGCCGCAAGTCCTACGCTTTCGGTGCCAGCCTGCTGTCGGGCCTGGCCGAGCCGGTCGGCGCGGCCATTGGCTACTTCATTCTGGCCGACGCCCTGTCCCCGGCCACCTTCGGCGCGGTGTTCGGGCTGATCGCCGGCATCATGGTGTTTCTGGCACTGGATGAACTGTTGCCGGCCGCCAAGCGCTACGCCCAAGGCCACGAGACCGTTTACGGGCTGGTGATCGGCATGGCGACGATTGCGGTGAGTCTGGTGCTGTTCAAGTGGTAGGACGGCCGGGAATCGGGAATCGGGAATCGGGAATCGGGAATCGCAAAAGCATGCATTGCGCGCTAATCGAGACACCAACCCAACGTTAACAATTCCAATACGCCAACCTTGGGGAACCGCCGCTTTGGCGACTCCCCATTCCCCACTCCCAATTCCCCGCTCTAAAGCCTGTTCAGCGCTTCCACCAGATCCGGCGGCAGCGGCGCATTCAATACATAAGGTGTCTTGCCGCCATCCAGCGCGAACTCCAACGACGCGGCGTGCAGAAACAGGCGCTTCAGCCCGATCTGCTCACGAAAGCGCTTGTTGACTGCAGGATCGCCGTATTTGTCGTCTCCAGCCACCGGATGACCGATGTGCTGGGCATGCACGCGAATCTGATGGGTGCGACCGGTTTCGATCCTGACTTCGCAGTAGGACTGCCCGCCGCGACGTTCCAATACCTTGAAATGACTCAGCGACGGCTTGCCGATCGCATTCACCTGCACATGGCGCTCGCCACCCTGGCGCAGGCCGACGTGCAGCGGTGCGTCCACACTCATCACGCCGTCGGGCATGCGCCCGGCCAGCAAGGTCAGGTAGCGCTTCTGGATGCCGCCATGGTCTTCACGCAGCAAGGCCTGTAGCTCGACCAGGGCCGAACGCTTCTTGGCGAGGATCAGCAGACCGGAGGTGTCCCGGTCCAGCCGGTGCACCAGTTCCAGGTTCATGTTCGGCCGCAGCGCACGCATCGTCTCGATCGCACCGTGGCTGATACCGCTGCCACCGTGACTGGCCACGCCGGTAGGCTTGTTGATCACCAACAGCTTGGCGTCCTCGAAGACGATGGCCTCTTCCATACGCTGCAGGAAGCTGCTCGGCGGCGGCGCCTTGTCTCCAATCTCATTGAGATTGACCGGCGGGATACGCACCTCTTCACCGCCGTCCAGCTTGCGGTCGGCCTTGGCCCGGCCACCGTTCACACGGACCTGGCCGCTGCGGACCAATTTATAGACCAGGCTGCGTGGCGCGCCCTTCAGCTGACCCAACAAGAAGTTGTCCAGTCGCTGTCCTGCCCTGTCTTCGGGCACTTTGATCATGCGCACGCTGCTCTTGGCGGCAGGCGGTGCTTGGGGCTTGTCGGAATCAGTCATCGGCCTATTTATTCTGCTACACTCGGGGGGCGATATAAGGGTTTGATTTCGTTGGAAGTTGGTCAGGGCCAGAAGCCCCGCTCCCTACGAATCCGGCACAGTGCGCGGCCACCGCCCCCGGGGCGGCCATGTTAGCGGCTCGTCGGCGTTCCCGGCCATCGCCGGATGCCAAAAAGCATCCGAGCTGGACGAAACCCATGTCCCGCGCGACGCCATCGGCTACGGCCGCGGGCGGCCGCCGGCCCTGAAACACCTAAAACAAGAAAGAAGCGCTCCCGCGGCCTGCCGTGGTGTCGTAGCGCTGGAAACCCAAGCCGCCCTGCCCGCGCCTGCGCGAATGGGCGGCGAACCGTGTCCAGAGGCGAAACCCCATGGCGTTCCGCGCGGTAGCAGCGCGCGAGGAACGCACAATGAAGCGAATGCTGATCAATGCCACGCAGGCTGAAGAACTGCGCGTGGCCATCGTCGACGGGCAAAACCTGTACGACATCGACATCGAGCAACCGTCCAAGGAACAGAAGAAGTCCAACATCTACAAGGGACGTATCACCCGTCTCGAGCCATCGCTCGAGGCTGCCTTTGTCGAGTACGGCGGTGACCGCCACGGCTTCCTGCCGCTGAAGGAAATCTCCCGCGATTACTTCCAGGCCGGCGTGGACCACCACAAGGCCAGCATCAAGGAACTCCTGCGCGAAGGCCAGGAAATCGTCGTACAGGTCGACAAGGAAGAGCGTGGCAACAAGGGCGCCGCCCTGACCACCTTCATCTCCCTGGCCGGCCGCTACATGGTGCTGATGCCCAACTCTCCCTCAGCTGGCGGCGTGTCCCGTCGCATCGAGGGTGAAGACCGCGCCGCCCTGAAGGAAGCGCTGGACAAGCTGAACATCCCCGAAGACATGGGCGTGATCATCCGCACCGCCGGCGTCGGCCGCGATGCCGAAGAGCTGCAGTGGGATCTGGACTACCTGTTGCAGGTCTGGCGCTCGATCGCCGAAGCCGCACTGACCAAGCCGGCCCCGTTCCTGATCTACCAGGAATCGCGCCTGATCGTGCGCGCCCTGCGCGACTACCTGCGTTCGGACGTAGGCGAGATCCTGGTCGACACCGAAGAGCTGTACGAGACCGCACGCGACTTCATGCAGCAGGTGATGCCGCAGACCCTGCGCAAGCTCAAGCATTACAAAGACGACATCCCGCTGTTCAACCGCTTCCAGATCGAATCGCAGATCGAGGCGATCTACGAGCGCAACGTGCGCCTGCCGTCCGGCGGCTCGATCGTGGTTGACCAGACCGAAGCGCTGACCGCGGTCGACGTCAACTCGGCCCGCTCCACCAAGGGCAGCGACATCGAAGACACCGCCTTCCAGACCAATCTGGAAGCGGCCGAGGAAGTCGCCCGCCAGCTGCGCCTGCGCGATCTGGGCGGCCTGGTGGTCATCGACTTCATCGACATGTCCTCCAGCAAGCACCAGCGCGAAGTCGAAAACCGCCTGCAGAATGCACTGAAGTACGACCGCGCCCGCGTCCAGCTGGGCCGCATCTCGCGCTTCGGCCTGATGGAAATGAGCCGCCAGCGCCTGCGTCCGAGCCTGGGCGAGTCCAGCCAGATCGTCTGCCCGCGTTGTGACGGCCAGGGCCGCATGCGCAGCATCGAGTCGCTGTCGCTGTCCATCATCCGCGTTGCCGAAGAGCATGCGATGAAGGAAAACACCGGACAGGTGCTGGTCCAGGCCCCGGTCGAGATCGCCAACTACCTGCTCAACGAGAAGCGCAGCGCCCTGCGTGAAATCGAGCAGCGCCACGACGCCCCCATCGTCATCGTTGCCGATGAGCAGCTGCACACCCCACATTACGAAGTCACGCGCCTGCGCGACAACGAGCTGGGTGAAGAGTCGAGCAAGCCCAGCTACCAGCGCGGCACCCCGCGCAAGCTGCCGGTGCATGCACTGACCAAGGCACAGCTGAACATTCCGGCACCGGCCGTGACCCACGTCAAGCACAGCCAGCCTGCGCCGATCCGTGAAGTCGTCGAAGCCGCCCCGGCACCGGCACCGGTTGCTGCACCTGTCGCGCCCGCCGCTGGCGGCGTGATGGGCTGGCTCAAGCGAGTGTTCGGCGGCGAACCGGCTCCGGCCGCACAGCCGGCCCAGCCGCAGCGCCAGGACAACGGCCGCAACAACCGCAACGAGCGCGGCAACCAGCGCCGTGATGGCCGCAACGGCCAGCAGGGTCGCGGTGGCAACGGCAATGCAAATACCGGTGGCAACGCCAACGGCAACCGCCGTGACGAGCAGCGCCGCGAAGATCGCCGCCAGAACGCTGACAAGCCGCAGCAGCAGGCCCAGCCGCAGGCGCAGAACAACGCCCAGCAGCAGCCCAAGCAGCGCAACGAGCAGCCGCGCGGTGAGCAGGCACAGCAGCAGCCCAAGCAGCAGCGCAACAACGAGCAGCAGCAGGCCAAGCAGCCCAAGCAACCGAAGCAGCCCAAGCCGCAGCAGGACACCGACAAGCAGGCCCAGCAGCAGAATGTGCAGGGTGAGAAGCCCGCACGCCAGCAGCAGGCACAGCCGGAAGCCGCTCGCGTAGCTGCACCGGTCGTCGCAGCGCCGGTCGTTGCCGCAGCAGCAATTGTTGCCAACGAAGCCGTTGTCAGCACCGATGCAGTGGTGAAGGAAAACAACCTGGCTGCCGAGATCGCCAAGCCGGCGGCCGTGTCCGAAGAGCAGCCCGCAGTGGCCGTGGCCGTGGTCGTCGATGAAAACGGCAATCCGGTCGCAGGCGAAGAAGCTGCCGGTGAAGCCGGTGGTCGTCGTCGTCGCGGTCGTCGCGGCGGTCGCCGTCGTCGTCGCGGCAATGGCGAAGGCGCCGCCGGTGGCGAAAACCTGGGCGGTGACGAGGACGGCCTGGACGGTTTTGATGACGCCGATGGCGAAATCAATGAAGCCCCGGCCAAGCCCGCCAGCAGCCAGCCAGAGTTCGAGTTCGATGACGAGCCTGCAACCCCGGCCGCTCCGGTTTCCGCACCAGTAGCAGCCAAACCGGCTGTTGCTGCACCGGTACAAGCTGCTGCAGCCGTTGTTGCAGTTGTTGCCGCAGCACCTGCCGCTGATGTCGAAGTGCTTGCTGTCGAAGCAGCCGTTATCGAAGTGGCCGCACCGGTAGCAGCCGCTCCCGTCGAAGTGGCAGCTGCCGCCGAACCGGCAGTGGTCAAGGCCGAGCAAGCTATCGCCGCTCCGGTGGAAACAGTTGCCGAAGCCGTCATCGCAGCCCCGGCTGCGGTCGTGGTCGAAGCGCCTGTCGCTGCTCCGGCGATTGTCAGTGCACCGGCAGTTGCCGCTGCGACGATCGAGCAGGCCGCAGCTGTTGCACCGATCAGCGAAGTGCCGCCCCCGGTCAGCACACTGCAGCCGGAACCGGCCGTAGTTGCAGCACCGGAACCCGCAGCACCGGAAAACGGGCAGCTGTTCGCCCCGACCGCGGTTGTTGAGGAAAGCGCTGTAACGCCGGTCGTCGAGACCGCAGCACCAGCACCGGCCGCTGCACCGACGCCTGTTGTCGTCGCAGCTCCGGCCGTGCATGCCGACAGCTTCGCGACCGAAGCTGAGGCCGAGAAGCAGGACAACGACCAGCCGCGCAACGGCTGATCCGTCCAGCTTGTGTAAAAGCAGAAAGCGGCCCCAGGGCCGCTTTCTGCGTTTCTGGATCACGTAAACGCCCTGACCATGATTTGGATTTCTTGTTGGATTTTTTGTAGGAGCGGCGTGAGCCGCGAAGCACGCACATCATCAGGTGGCACAGGTGCCAAGGGCCCACGCACCGTCAGCTTCGCGGCTCACGTCGCTCCTACGGACACACGCCGCTCCTACAGATAATCGCTGGGCTGCTACATCAGCCGCTTCGCCAACGTTCGACCTGTCCATGACATAAGCACACCGCGTACAAACAAACAGAGCGCAACGTTGCCGCTGCGCTCTGTTTGATTCAACTTCAGTTGGAGGGCCCTGTTGTACTGAGCAATGCCAGCCAGAAGCCCGCCCCTCCCCCTCAAATCGCCTTGCTGGGATCACCCACGCCGTACTGCGCGGCAAGCCTGGCCAGGGCGATGTTGTCCTGCACGCCCAGCTTCTGGAACAAGCGCGCCTTATGAGTGTTCACGGTCTTGGCACTGAGGCTCAAGCGGCGGGCGATTTCTTCCTGGCGGTGCCCCTGGATCAGCAACAAAGCCACTTCCAGTTCACGCGGCGAGAGCAGGTCGAACGGCGATGCGCCGCCCTCCAGATTGGACAGCGCCAGATTCTGCGCAATGCTGGTGGCCAGATAACGCTTGCCGATGGCAACGTCATGTACGGCACGGATCAGCTCTTTCGAGTCCCCACCCTTGCCCACGTAACCGGAAGCACCCGCTTCCAGCAAGCGCTTGGGCATCGGCCCATCTTCCAGCACGGAAACGATGATTACCTTGGTGCCGTGATCGCCCTTGACGATGCGCTCGGTGATCTCCAGTCCACTGAGGCCCGGCAGATGCAGGTCACACAGTACGACGTCCGGCTTCAGGCGGCGGATCTGCGGCAGCGCGACGTCGCCGCTGTCCGCTTCTCCTACGACTTCTATCCCGGTTTGCCCCGAAAGAATCATCCGAATGCCCGTGCGCACAAGTGCGTGGTCATCGATAAGAAAAACGCTGATGGTCATGAAGGATTCCTCGCGGCGAGGTGACAGTTGAAGCCTTGGGCGCGGCAAAATCCGAGCATGCGAGGCGACGGCCCTCCCCCGTCCCTCATGGCAAGGCCATGTGTATTATCAAGCAGAAGTGGCCCAACTGGGCTCTATCGGACACCCGCTCGCAGGAAATGTATCTGTAGTTTTGAGCATCAGGATGATGCGATTTATGCGCCTGCGGCTGGCGAGCTCACTATGCCGTCGCAGCCAATACTGTATCCATCAGGTCAATTCGTCCAATGACTTAGGACTTCTCTTACCTTTTGGACACTACCAATTGCAGTGCACCTCAGGGCGCGGGCAAGGACCAGCGTCGGCGGAACATCACCATATACACGCCTGTTACCCAGATCGTTGCGGCACACCAGCCGCCGAGGATGTCCGAGGGGTAATGCACCCCCAGGTAGACCCGTGACAGCCCGACCGAGACGACAAAACCACTGACAACCGCTACCACCGGCCAGCGCCAGCGTGTGCGCCAGGTCAAAAACACGAGGGTCAATGCCAGCGTCATCGAGCCCATCGCATGCCCGCTGGGGAAGCTGAAGGTGCTTTCGGGGGCGATCGATTCCCACAGGCTCGGGCGCTCGCGCTGGAAGATCTGCTTGCTGCCCAGGTTCAACAGCGCCGAGCCGATGAATGCCGTTGCCGCGAATGCGGCCTTGCGCCAGCGCCGCCGCACCAGCAACACCGCCACAATCACGATGTCCAAGGGGATGACGCCCCACTGATAGCCAAGCTTGGACATCAGCACAAAGAAGCCATTCAGGCCGGCCGTGGCCATCGCATGCATGCGCAGCAGCAGGACCGCGTCGAAATGGAAGGCTTCAGCCTCATGGATCTCGTCGGCCAGGGCCACGAAGCCGGCCAGCGGCAGCAGCACACCGATGAACAACACCACCAGCCGCCACGTATTGTGGGCGAGCCAGCGACGCAGACCGGCAGCTTCGCTCCGGGAATCAACCGGAGCTTCGGGCATACCGGGTCTCGACATAGTCATCAATCAAGGCGACGAACTCGTGGGCGATGTTCTCACCGCGCAAGGTGACTTTCTTCTCGCCGTCGACGAATACCGGCGCCGCGGGGGTTTCGCCGGTACCCGGCAGCGAAATGCCGATATTGGCGTGACGCGATTCGCCCGGACCGTTGACGATGCAACCCATCACCGCAAGCGTCATGTTTTCCGCACCGGGATGACTGACGCGCCACACCGGCATCTTTTCGCGCACGTGGTTCTGCACCACCTTGGCCAGCTCCTGGAAGAACTCGGAGGTGGTACGGCCGCAGCCCGGGCAGGCGGTGACCATCGGCGTGAAAGCGCGCTGACCGGTGGTTTGCAGCAACTCCTGGGCAACGATGACTTCCTGCGTGCGCGACTGGCCCGGCTCGGGCGTCAGCGAGATACGAATCGTGTCGCCGATACCTTCCTGCATCAGCACCGCCAGCGCCGCCGACGAAGCCACGATGCCCTTGCTGCCGATGCCGGCCTCGGTCAGGCCAAGGTGCAATGCGAAATCCGAGCGCAGCGCCAGATCGCGGTAGACGGCGATCAATTCCTGCACGCCGCTGACCTTGGCCGACAGCACGATGCGATCGCGCGGCAGGCCCAGCTCAACCGCGGTCTCGGCCGAATCCAGCGCCGAGCGGATCAAGGCCTCGCGCAGCACGCGGCCGGCATCCCAGGGCTGCGAACGCTGGCTGTTCTCGTCCATCAGCTTGGCGGCAAGCGCCTGGTCCAACGAGCCCCAGTTGGCACCGATGCGCACCGGCTTGTTGTACTTGATGGCGAACTCGATCAGCTGCGCGAACTGGGTGTCTTTCTTCTTGCCGAAGCCGACATTGCCCGGATTGATGCGGTACTTGGCCAGCGCCTCGGCGCAGGCCGGCTCGCCGGTCAGCAGCTGATGGCCGTTGTAATGGAAGTCGCCGATCAGCGGCACCTCGATGCCCATCATCGCCAGCTTCTCGACGATGCGCGGAATGGCCGCGGCCGATTCGGGATTGTTGACGGTCAGTCGCACCATCTCCGAGCCCGCGCGCCAGAGTTCAGCCACCTGCTTGACGCTGGCAGCCACATCGGCAGTATCGGTATTGGTCATCGACTGCACCACCACGGGATTACCTCCGCCCACCTTTACCCCGCCGATAGCGACGGACTGGGTGATGCGGCGGGGCCACGCGGTAGCGTCGGTGGGCGGTGTTGGGCGGGTCACGGCGTCATGCATTGCCCATTTTAGCGCGCCAGCCGCCCGTACGGCATGAACCTTGGATTGCGTGGTAGCCACCGCGACAGCATACGATTACGCCATGGAAACCCGAGACACCTCTTTTCTGCGCACGCTGTGCAGCCTGCGCTGGCTGGCCACCGCCGGCCAGGCCGCAACCATCCTTGTCGCCACCTGGCTGTTGGGGCTGGAACTACCGCAGGAGCCGCTGTGGGCCGGCGTCGCCGTGCTGGCCTTGTTCAACCTGTACGTGCAGCTGCGCGTGCATGACACCGACCCAGCGCCCGTCACCGCCTTCGGCCACATCCTGGTCGATGTCACGGTACTGACCTGGATGGTGGGCTGGAGTGGCGGCATCGCCAATCCGTTCGGCTCGCTGTTCCTGATCCTGATCGCACTGGCCGCATTGGCACTGCCGCTGCGCTGGACCCATGCGGTAGCTGCGGCCTGCGTCGGCGGCTATGCGCTGAGCGCCGTGTTCGGGCTGCCACTGAAGGGCGGCTACTTCGACACGATGAGCCTGCACCTATGGGGCGCAGCTGCCAACTTCCTGCTGTCCAGCGTGGTGGTCCTGGTGTTCTCCACGCGTCTGGCGGCGGCGCTTCGTGAGCGTGAGAATCAGCTGGCGATGCTGCGCGAGCGCTTCGTCCGCAACGAAGGCATTGTTGCCTTGGCCACGCATGCCGCCTCTGTCGCCCATGAACTGAACACGCCGCTGGCGACCATGACCCTGCTCACCGACGACATCGTCGAGCAAGGCGCCGCAACCCCGGAAATGCGTGACGATCTGGAAACCCTGCGTGAGTTGCTGGTGCAGTGCAGGGAGAAGGTGCTGGCCCTGGCAGCACCAGCCGAGGGCGCAGGCAGCCGCGCGCCGGTATCCATAGCCAGCGTGCTCGAACAATGGCGACTGGTACGCCCGACCATCCAGTTACGCCGCAATCCGGACGCACCGCTGCATCTGAAGCTGGACCCCGGCATTGGTCATCTGCTGCAGGTGCTGTTGAACAATGCCGCCGATGCCGGCGAACACGCAGGGCGCCCGCAGATCGACCTGGACATCCGCATCCACGAAGGCCAGCTTTACGGCGAGGTCCGCGACTACGGCCCGGGATTCAACGCCAACGACGCGGCCCTGCCCGGCACCTTGTTCAACAGCGGCAAAAGTAACGGCATGGGTGTCGGTCTGGCGCTGTCGCATGCCACCATTGAGCGTCTGCACGGCGAATTGTGGATGCGCCCGGCCGAAGGCCAGGGTGCACGCGTCGGCTTTCGTCTGCCGTTGAACAACATCGAGGTAAGTCCATGAATGCTGCTGCCACCCACGGCCTGCTGGTCGATGACGACCCGCTCTACCTGCGCACCCTGCAGCGCACCCTGGCCCGCCGCGGCATCGAAGCAATCACTGCCACCGACATCTCCAGCGCCATGCAGCTGGCCACGCAGACACCGCCAGCGTTCGCGCTGATCGACCTCAAGCTGGGCAGCGAATCCGGCTTGAATCTGATCCAGCCGCTGCGCGAGCTGCGCCCGGACATGCGCATCCTGCTGGTCACCGGCTATGCCTCCATCGCTACCGCAGTGGAAGCGATCAAGTTGGGCGCGGATGACTATCTGCCAAAGCCAGCAACCGTGCAGATGATCCTGCGCGCCTTGGGCGAAGATGACGAAGCCGGAGAAGAGCCAGAAGATGTCGAGCCCCCGGATGCGATGACGCCGATCAGCCGCCTGCAATGGGAGCACATCCAGCAGGCACTGCATGAGACGGGCGGTAATGTCTCCGCCGCCGCGCGCTTGCTCGGCATGCATCGGCGCTCGCTGCAGCGCAAGCTGACCAAGCGGCCCAGCCCGGAGCGGGACCCGAACAGGTAACACCGCTTGAAGCCCCTCTCCCGCCTGCGGGAGAGGGGTTGGGGTGAGGGCAGCTTCTGACGTTCGCTCGAACAACAAAAAACCACCCCTCCCCAACCCTCCCCTTGCCTTCGGCAAAGGGAGGGAACAAAAAAAGCCGCGCATCTCTGCGCGGCTTTTTCTTCAAACAACAACCCACTGTCAGCGCAGGCGCGCCAACAACTCCCGGGTCATCGGGTCGGCAATCTCCACTGCCTCGCCCTGCACCGCCGGCAACAACTGGCTGGCCAGCTGCTTGCCCAGTTCAACACCGAACTGATCGAAGGCATTGATGTCCCAGATCAAGGACTGCACGTACACCGCGTGTTCGTACATGGCGATCAGGGCACCCAGCGACTGCGGAGTCAGCGCATCCAGCAGGATCATCGTGCTCGGGCGGCCGCCCGGATACTGGCGATGCGGATCTTCGCTGTCCTGACCGTTGGCCAAGGCTTCGGTCTGCGCCAGCAGGTTGGCCAGCAAGGCCTGATGATTGATCTCGTAGGGATCATCATTGCGCACGCAGCCGATGAAATCGGCCGGCACGATGCTGGTGCCCTGGTGCAGGGCCTGGAAGAAGCTGTGCTGCACGTCGGTGCCCGCACCGCCCCACCACACCGACACCGTGTCACCGTCGACCGGGCTGCCGTCGCGCTTGACCCGCTTGCCCAGGCTCTCCATCACCAGCTGCTGCAGATAGGCCGGTAACAGCGCCATGCGCTGGTCGTAGGTCATCACTGCATGGGTGGCGTAGCCCAGCACGTTGCGATTCCAGATATCGGTCAGTGCGTGCAGCACCGGGAGATTGCTTGCCAGCGGTGCACTGGCCGCATGCGCGTCCATCTGCGCAGCGCCTTCCAGCAGCTGCCCGAAGCGTTCGAAACCAATCGCCAAGGCAATCGGGAAGCCCACCGCCGACCACAGCGAGTAACGACCGCCTACCCAGTCCCACATCGGCAGCACGCGCTCGGCGGCGATGTCGAAGGCCTTGGCGGCACGCTCGGGGTTGGCACTGACGGCGTATAGACGTTCGCTGCCACCCAGCCAATCACAGAGGATGCGGCCGTTGAGCAGGGTTTCCTGGGTTCCGAAGGTCTTGGAAATCAGGATGCCGGCGGTGGTCGCCGGGTCCAGCGTCGCCAAGGTGCGCTGCATTGCCGCGCCGTCGACGTTGGAAACGAAATGCACGCGGAAACGCGCGCTGGATGCCGGACGCAAAGCATCGGCAACCAGACGCGGGCCCAGGTCCGAACCACCGATACCGACACTGACGATGTCGGTGACGTTGCTGGCTTCCAGCGCCTTGATCAAGGCGCCCATCTGCGCCTGCACCGCCACCGCTTCAGCGCGCGCAGCCATTGCAACCGGCGCATCGCTGGCATCGCCGCGCAACGCGCTGTGCAGCACCGCGCGATCTTCGGTGTGGTTGATTTTCTGGCCAGCGAACAGGCGCTGGAAACCGCCGGCTACATCGCGCGCGGCGGCCAGTTCCAGCAAGGCATCCAAGGCCGCGCGGTCGTATTTCTGCCGCGCGAAGTTCACATACAACGGACCGACTTTCAGCGCCAGGCGCTGCACCCGGTCAGGCTCAGCGGCCATCAGCGAGGGAATGCCGGTGCCCTGCAGACGCTGGGCGTGGGCGTGCAAAACGTCGAATCCGTTGTTTGTGATCATGCGGCCTGTGTGGGGATGCTGTCGTTGGTGTGGGAAATGCGGTTGTCGCCGTCAACGTAGACAAGCTTGGGCTTGAACGTGCTGGCTTCTTCTTCGCTCATGCCGGCGAAGGCAGCGATGATGATGATGTCGCCCACCTGCACGTGGCGCGCAGCGCCGCCGTTGAGCGAGATCACGCCACTGCCGGCTTCTGCGCGCAGTGCATAGGTGGTGAACCGGGCACCGTTGGTCACGTCCCAGATGTGCACCTGTTCGAATTCGCGGATGCCGGTCGCCTGCAACAGGTTGTCGTCAATCGCGATGGAGCCTTCGTAGTTCAGCTCCGAATGGGTGACGGTAGCGCGGTGAATCTTGGTCTTGAGCAGGGAGAGTTGCATGACAATGCCGAAACTGCGTGAGAAAGGGCGCAGTCTAGCACCGGCGCGCGCCCCTGCCCGCACCGCAACATGACCTTTCCAGCGACGCCCGCGCGGATATAGCAATGGCGCCACGAGGGCGCCATTGGTTGTCATGCGGGAACCTGCTGACGGACAAACAAAGTCCGCCAGTTGCCCTATTCAGAACTCGCGAGCTCAGAACTCAATGTTGTCGATCAGGCGGGTATTACCCAGCTTGGCCGCCACCAGCGCCACGCGGGCACCTTCATGGCTGGCGCCCGGCTCGCTCAGGTCGGGCATGCGCACCACCGCGTAATCCACCAGATAGCCGGCAGCTTCCAGCTGTGCCGCAGCCTCCTGCTCCACCGCCACACGCTCGGCGCCGCCCAGGTAGGCATCACGCGCGGCCAGCAGCACCCTGCGGATCACCGTGGCCTGCGGCCGCACATCGGCGGTCAGGTACTGGTTGCGCGAGCTCATCGCCAGACCATCGGTCTCGCGCACGATCTCGCCACCAAGGATCTGGATCGGGAACGCCAGGTCGGCCACCATCTGCTGGATCACTGCCAGCTGCTGGTAGTCCTTGCGCCCAAACGCGGCCACGTCCGGCTGTACCTGGTTGAACAGACGGCTGACCACCGTGCAGACACCGTCGAAGTGCCCCGGGCGGTGCGCGCCCTCCAGCAGCGAACTGACACCGGGCACATGCACGCTGGCGGCCAATTCGACGCCAAACGGGTACATCGATTCCACCGTTGGCAGCCACAACACGTCACAGCCAGCCTTCTCCAGGCCACTGGTGTCTGCCTCGGGCGTGCGCGGGTAACGGGTGAAATCCTCGTTCGGGCCGAACTGGGTCGGGTTGACGAAGACGCTGGAGACCACCCGGTCAGCGTGCTCACGCGCCAGCTTCACCAGCGAGTAGTGGCCAGCGTGCAGATTGCCCATGGTAGGTACCAGCGCAACGCGCAGGCCCTCGCGCTTCCAGCCGCTGACAATGGCGCGCAGCCGGGAAAGTTCGGTAACGGTTTCGATCATGATGCGTAAGCGTGTTCTGCGTCGGGGAAGATGCCAGCGCGCACGGCGTCGGCATAGGCACGGACCGCACCGGCCACCGAGCCGCCTTCGGCAAGGAAATCCTTGACGAACTTGGGACGCCGGTGACCGCTGTCCAGACCGAGGAAGTCATGCAGCACCAGCACCTGTCCGTCGCAATCGGGACCGGCGCCAATACCAATGGTGGGAATCGTGATTTCGGCAGTGACGCGGCCGGCAATCGGGGTCGGTACGCACTCCAGCACCAGCAGGCTGGCGCCGGCCTCGGCCACGGCCTTGGAGTCATCCAGCAACTGCTTGGCAGCATCGCCACGGCCCTGCACGCGGTAACCGCCCAGGCGCAATACCGACTGCGGGGTCAGGCCCAGATGCGAGCAGACCGGGATTTCGCGCTCGACCAGATGACGGATGATGTCCAGCTTGAAGCCGGCACCTTCGATCTTGACCATCTCCGCGCCGGCCTGCAGCAGCTTGAGCGAGGCATCCAGCGCACGTTCGGCGGTGGCATCGGCGCCAAACGGCAGATCAGAGATCAACAGCGCGCGTTCCAGCACGCTCGCAACTGCGCGGGTGTGATAGACCACGTCGTCAACGCTGACCGGCAGCGTCGAATCGTGCCCTTGCACTACCATGCCCAGCGAATCACCGACCAGGATCAGGTCCACGCCATTGGCGTCGAAGGCACGGGCGAAGCCGGCGTCGTAAGCGGTCAACATGACCAGCTTCTGGCCATTGCGCTTGGCCTCGGCCAGTGCGGGTACGGTCCAGGGCTTGCTATCTGCGTGTGTGCTCATGTGGTCATAACGGTGGCTTATGAGCCAACCATTATCCCCCTATCGGGTCGATACCGCAGGTATTGATGCCTACCAATACGTCCCGCACTGTTCCATGGCCCGGAATCAGCGCGTCTGGCGCCACATCTGCCAGCGGCAGCAGGGCGAAACCGCGCTGGTGCAGGAAGGGATGTGGCACCTGCAACTGCGGCAGGTCGATCACCTGCTCGGCATATAGGAGCAGGTCCAGGTCCAACAGCCGCGGCCCCCAATGCTGGCCCGGCTCGCGCACCCGCCCGAACTGCTGCTCGATCGCCAGCAACTGCTCCAGCAGCTGCGGCGCCGCCAGATCAGTCTGCAGCGCAACGGCTGCATTGATGAAATCCGGCTGTGCCTCGTTGCCCCAGGCCGGCGTGCGATACAGGCGCGAGCTGGCCAGCAGCTGCACACCCGGCAGCTGCGCCAGCACATCGATTGCCGAACGCAAGGTGGCCGGCGCGTCCCCAAGGTTCGCGCCCAGGCCGATACACGCTACAACCATCGCTGCTTACTCGCCCGCAGTCGCGCTGCCACCGCCAGGACGGCGACGGCGACGGCGACGACGCGGTGCCGCGCCCTCCTCCGTCTCGCCATCGGTATGCACCGAATCCAGCCCAGCGCCCAGCTCGTGCCCGGCCTCGGCCTGGGCCTCGCGCCAGAACGCGATGTCTTCCTGATGCTCGCTGGAAGCAGCCTGACGCAAGGCCAGGAAATCGAACGCAGCGCGGAAACGCGGGTGGCTCAGGGTGCGTAGCACACGCTTGCGCTGACGGGTACTGAAACGCGACTGCAGCAGCCAGATTTCCTGCATCGGCAGCGAGAAGCGGCGCGGCAGGGCAATCGTGCTCAGCTGATGCAGGGTAACCCGGTCGGCGGCACGGCGCTGCGCCTCTTCCGGCGCCAGGCCCTGCTTCTGCAGGCCGATCAGCGCGCGACAGAAGGCCGGCCACAGCAGCAGTGCGAACAGGAAGGCCGGCGACACCGGCTCCTCGTTGGCGACACGCTCGTCGGTATTGCGCAGGCCTTCGATCAGAATGCGACGCAGCGCGCCGGTGCGGTTGCTCTTCAACGCAGCGGCGCTTTCCGGGAACAGCACCGCCAGCAGGCCGTAACGCTCC
Organism: Stenotrophomonas sp. STEN020; assembly: GCF_056760195.1. Classification (NCBI taxonomy): domain Bacteria; kingdom Pseudomonadati; phylum Pseudomonadota; class Gammaproteobacteria; order Lysobacterales; family Lysobacteraceae; genus Stenotrophomonas; species Stenotrophomonas sp. STEN020. The sequence goes on along the minus strand of NZ_JBRREI010000003.1, from coordinate 34,112 downwards.
AGCCCTTCGAAGCTGGCCACGCCATGCCCGGACAGGAACAGCTTGAGCACTTCTTCGAACAGACGGGCCGGCGCGGCCTCGCTCAGCAAGGAAGCAAGACGAGGGATCGGCTCAGCGGTAGCCGCTTCGATCTCGAAGTTGAGCTTGGCCGCCAGGCGCACCGCGCGCAGCATGCGCACGGGATCTTCGCGGTAGCGCTGCTCCGGATCGCCGATCAGCTTCATCCGGCGTGCCAGTACGTCTTCAAAGCCGCCGGTGTAGTCGCGCACCGAGAAATCCTCGATGGCGTAATACAGCGCATTGCAGGTGAAGTCGCGGCGGACCGCGTCATCTTCAATGGTGCCGTAGACGTTGTCGCGCACCAGCATGCCGTTCTCGACCTCGCGGTCGCCGCTGCCGTCATCGCTGTTGGCACGGAACGTGGCTACTTCGATGATCTCGCGGCCGAACACCACGTGCGCAAGGCGGAAGCGGCGGCCGATCAGGCGGCAATTGCGGAACAGCTGCTTGACCTGCTCCGGGGTGGCATCGGTGGCCACGTCGAAATCCTTGGGGCGTCCACCTACTAGAAGGTCGCGCACAGCGCCACCAACAAGATAGGCGCCGAAGCCGGATTCGCGCAGACGGTAGAGCACCCGCAGCGCATTGGGGCTGATGTCCCGGCGCGAGATGGTGTGCTGGTCGCGCGGGATCACGCGGACGGTGAACGGCGTTGTAACTATGGAATTGATGTTGGCGCTTCCAGTTGGGTTTACGGGATTGCCGAGCGGCAACCAGATGCATATACTAGCGCGCTCGCCAGACGCGAACAAAACGCTCCCTTCGTCTAGAGGTTAGGACGTGGCCCTCTCAAGGCTAAAACAGGGGTTCGAGTCCCCTAGGGAGCACCAACTCCGTCTGCGATAGCAAAAGCCCCGCCCTGCGGGGTTTTTTGCTTTGTACACCTGCCAGAGCTCTGGCTCCAGCATGCCTCTTTGCGCCCGCAGCCCTGGCCAATGAGAATGCCCCCGCCCACCCCCTGCATCCTGATCTAGAATTGCAGGGTTCAAAGCCGGACCCCGTCATGCCTTTTGTCGTTACCGAAAACTGCATCAAGTGCAAACACACCGATTGCGTCGAAGTCTGCCCCGTGGATTGCTTCCACGAAGGCCCCAACTTCCTTGTGATCGACCCTGACGAATGCATTGATTGCACGCTGTGCGAGCCCGAATGCCCGGTCAACGCCATCTTCCCCGAGGATGATGTGCCCGCCGGCCAGGAAGGTTTTGTTGCGCTCAACGCCGAGCTGGCCAAGGCCTGGCCAGTGCTGACCATCCGTAAAGATCCGCCGGCCGATGCGGCCGAGTGGGACGGCAAACCAGACAAGCTGAAGCTGCTGGAACGCTGAGCCGCCGCATAGCCAGCTCAACAGCCAGCCAATGAAAAGGGCGCCCGCTTACGCAGGCGCCCTTTTTTATTTGCCAAACCGCCGCGATCAACCGGCCAGCTTGGCCTTCAGCGCAGCAATCAACTTGGTCGCAGCGGCATCGGTGGCCGGCATGCCGCGCGGATCCACCGCCGACACATAGGCGCCAGCGTCGGTTGCGACCACGCGCACCAGGAAGTTGCTGCCCTCAAAGGCGACATCGTAGGAGCCCAGCAACTGCGCGCGGCTGGCGATGGTCAGGCCTTCTACACCCGCAAGCGCTTCACCGACCTTGCCAAATACGTCATCACGGCTGCCGCTGACGGTGAAACCGCTCTGCGACGAGGCCACGGTAGCGGCCGAGGCAGCCGCCGGCTTGGCCGCCGAAGCCAATGCCGGGATCGGCGCCGAGCCGGCGGTGTTGGGCAGATTCAGATCCGGCGGCACTTCCAGCGGGCGAGCTTCCGGGGCCAACGCGTAATCGCCGCGCGCACCGCGCTTGAAGAAGCAGCCAGAGGTGGCCACGGCGGTGACCACGCCCAGCAGCACCAGCGAGAACACGCGAACGGTAGAGGTTTGACGCATGGGTGAATCTCCAGAGTTCAAAGGCCGCCGGATCAGCGGCTGGATAGTTCTTCCAACGCACCCACGTCAGCGGCCAGATGATCGGCATGTGCGTGGTATTGCGCGGAAAGCGGGAGCAGCGGCAAGCGCAGCCCATCACCGATGCCGATGCGCTGCAGCAGCGCCTTGACCGGAATGGGATTGGACTCGACACCGCAGAAATCGTGGTACGGCTGCAGACGGGCATCCCAGGCCTCGGCCGCCTCGTGCTGACCGGCGCGGGCCAGGTCACACAAGGTGCGGTAGGCGCCAGGCAGCACGTTGGAGCCGACCGAAATCAGGCCATCGGCACCAGACAACATGGAACGGGCGGCCGAGCCGTCGTCACCACTGAGGATGGCGAAGCTGTCGCTGCGCAGCTCCAGCAGGGCTTTCAGACGGGTGGTATCGCCCACCGCTTCCTTGATGCCGATGATGTTCGGGTGCGTAGCCAGTTCGGCCACGGTCTCCGGCAGCAGGTCGCAGCCGGTGCGCCCGGGCACGTTGTACAGCAGCACCGGCAGGCCGCCCTGCTCGGCCACGGCCAGGTAATGCTGGCGCAGGCCTTCCTGGGTGGGTCGCACATACGGCGGAGTGACCACCAGCGCATGGGTGGCGCCATTGGCAGCCGCGCGTTTGGTCAGGGCGACGGTGCGGGCGGTGCCGGACAGGCCGGTACCGGCCAGCACCGGCACCTTGCCGGCAAAGGCGGCAACGGCGCTGCGCAGCAGGCCATCGTATTCATCGTCGGACAGGGTGGAGGCTTCGCCGGTGGAGCCAGCTACCACCACACCCTGGACGCCGCCCTTGAGCTGCTGCGCCAACAGGCGCTGCCAGCCGTCGGGATCGAGTGCGCCGTCTGCCTTGAAAGGCGTCGCCAGCGCGGTGATGAGACCAGATATGGACAAAGGGTCAGTCGCTCTTCGTGGGGGTAAAGAAGCCCGCCGAGCGGCGGGTTCGTGACCGAAGGCATGTTACTTGCCGGTCGAAAGCACGGGCAAGTATGCTGGACACCAGCGAACAACCCCCAAACGGTGTTGTTCAGACTCATCTAGCACCCGGAACCACCTTGACCGACACCACGCCGCGGCCGCTGCCGACCGAAAACCACCTCCTGATCAACGCCTATACGACGCATCCGGAGTCCCCCCTGCTGTCCGTTACCCGTCGAATTGCCGACAGCGGCTGCAACCTGGTCGATGCCCGCCTGTCCACGGTAGGCCGCGATGTCTCGGTGACCACCCTGGCCACCGGCTCCTGGGATGCCGTCGCCAAGCTCGAAGCCATGCTGACCCGGCTCGAGCGCGAAGAGAACCTGAAGCTGGTGTGGTACCGCACCGCCGCCAAGCAGGCGCAGTCCAACTTGCTGCCGTACATCGTGGAAGTGGTTGCCGCCGACAAGCCGGGCATCCTGTTCCAGCTGGCCGACTTCTTCGACCGCCAGGGGATCACCATCGAGAACCTGCAGAGCACCCGTTACCAGGCCATGCAGACCGGTGCAGAAATGTTCTCTGCGCAGATCACCATTGGCGTACCCTCCAACATGCACATCGCCGCCTTGCGCGACGATTTCCTCGAGTTCTGCGACCACCTCAACCTGGACGCGATCATGGACCCGATGAAGTTCTGAAATTCGCGCGCCCGTCACAGGCGCGCGGCGTTTCATGTAATTGCAATCGAACTACCCCAGGCTCCGGAAAGGATCTGATGAACATCGGCGATACCCTGGACCGAAACACCCTAGCCCTGCCACTGGCCCTGTCCGGCGGCACCACTACCAGCCTCGGCGAACTCGCCGGCCAATGGTTGGTGTTGTACTTCTACCCGAAGGACAGCACCCCCGGCTGCACCACCGAAGGCCTGGATTTCAATGCGCTGCTGCCCAAGTTCAAGCGTGCAGGCGCGCAGGTGTTCGGCATCTCCCGCGACTCTGTGAAGTCGCACGACAACTTCTGCGCCAAGCAGGGTTTCAAGTTCCCACTGATCAGCGACGCCGATGAAGCGCTATGCAGCGCCTTCGACGTGATCAAGATGAAGAACATGTACGGCAAGCAGGTGCGTGGCATCGAACGCAGCACCTTCCTGATCTCTCCTGACAGCCAGCTCGTGCAGGAATGGCGCAAGGTCAAAGTCGCCGGCCATGCCGATGCCGTGCTTGAAGCACTGAAGGCCGCTCAAACCAAGTGACCCACATCCCGTTCCAACCCACGTCATCGCCCTGCTCTGCAGGTGCGATGGCGTGACCCTGTCCCGCCACCAGGAATCGACGATGACCCGAGGCAAGCGCATCTACGTACTGGATACCAACGTGCTGATGCACGATCCGACCGCGCTGTTCAAATTCGAGGAACATGATGTCTACCTGCCGATGCAGGTGATCGAGGAGCTGGACAACGGCAAGAAGGGCACCACCGAAGCGAGCCGCAACGCCCGCCAGGTAAGCCGCTTCCTCAACGAGCTGATCGAACAAGCCGGTATCGGCAGCGTGCAGAACGGCGTGCCACTGGCGCGACCCAAGGGCCTGCAGCTGCGTGGCGCGCAGAGCGCCGGCAACCTGTACTTCCAGACCAGCCACTTCGAGGCCGGTAAAAGCTTTGGCAAGGTGATCCCGGACAACGCCATCCTCGGCGCGATCCTGGCATTGAAGGAAGAACACCCGGAAACCCCGGTGGTGTTCATCTCCAAGGACATCAACCTGCGAATCAAGGCCGCCATCGCCGGCATCGATTCGGAAGACTACGAGAACGACCGCGCGCTGGACGATTTCAGCCTGCTCTACACCGGCGCCACCGTGCTGCCGGAGGATTTCTGGAAGAAGCACAGCGAAAGCCTGCGCAGCTGGAGCGACAAGGGCCGCACCAGCTACGAGATCCAGGCCGCCGACGACGAAGACTGGCATCCCAACCAGTACGCCTACCTGGCCGGCGACGACGAAGTGGAGCTCAAGGTCAGCAAGGTCGAGGGCGACGGCCGCATCACCTTGTCGGTGGTCAACGACTTCCGCCATGGCTCTCATTCGGTCTGGGGCATCACCGCGCGCAACCGCGAGCAGAACTTCGCGCTCAATGCGCTGATGGACCCGGAGATCGACTTCGTCACCCTGCTCGGCACCGCCGGCACCGGCAAGACCCTGCTGGCACTGGCTGCCGGCCTGGCGCAGACCATGGACACGCAGCGTTACCGCGAGATCATCATGACCCGCGCCACGGTCAGCGTCGGCGAGGACATCGGCTTCCTGCCCGGCACCGAAGAAGAAAAGATGACGCCGTGGATGGGCGCGCTCACCGACAACCTGGAAGTGCTGACCCACAACCAGGACGGCGGCGCCTGGGGCCGCGCAGCCACCAATGACCTGCTGGCCAGCCGCATCAAGATCCGCTCGATGAACTTCATGCGCGGCCGCACCTTCCTGTCGCGCTACCTGATCCTGGACGAGGCGCAGAACCTCACCCCGAAGCAGATGAAGACCTTGATCACCCGCGCCGGCCCCGGCACCAAGATCGTCTGCCTGGGCAACGTCGAGCAGATCGACACGCCCTACCTCACCGAAACCACCTCCGGCCTCACCTACGCGGTGGACCGTTTCAAGAATTGGCCGCACAGTGCACACATCACACTGCGCCGGGGCGAACGCTCGCGTCTGGCCGATTACGCTTCGGAGGTTCTGTGAAACATCTGCACACGCTGTCCCTGCTGGCTGCAGCAACACTCACCCTGGCAGCCTGCACGCCGTCGAACACGCGCCCCGGCAGCGTGCCGACGGCGGTCAAGACGGGACAGTCCTGGGTCGTTACCCGCCCCGTGGTCGCCGCGCAGGTGCTGGACACCTGCTCGCGCGACAGCCCCGCCAAGCATGCCGGTGAAGTCACCGGCTACTGGGCACCCAGCCGCGCCGATATCGACGCACTGGAAAGCCAACTGGCACAGCTGCAACCCACCATTGCCGAGCCGGCCTTGTCCGGCCGGCAGTACGTGGGCTTCGAGTCCAGCGGCAAGCGCCTGATCTACATCAACGCCTTCACCCTGCCCGACCACAGCGACACCAATCCGGCCCGCGAAGCCATCCGTGTCTGCGATGGTGGCGCGCAGTTCTGGGGTGCTGTGTACGACCCGCAGGCCGGCACGTTCTCCAGCATCGAGCGCAACGGCGCGCTGTCCAAGCCCTGATCCGGCGTCGGCATGAAGGTCCGCCTGCCCACCTGGATCTGGATAGGTGCCATTGCACTGTCCTGCGTGGCCGGCATGGTCAATTCGGTCGGGTTTCTGGGGTTTGAGCATCAAGCGGTCAGTCATGTCACCGGCAGCACCAGCCAGCTCGGCATTGCCCTTGCGCATGCCGACTGGCGCTCCGTCGGCCATCTGTGGGGATTGCTGATCGCCTTTGCGCTGGGTGCGATGCTCAGCGGCCTGATCATCCAGGACAGCACCCTGCAACTTGGCCGACGCTACGGCATCGCACTGGCGCTGGAATCGGCCTTGCTGCTGTTGGCCATCCCACTGTTCAAGCAACAGCAGGTCTGGGGCGCACTGGCTGCCGCGATGGCCTGTGGGCTGCAGAACGCGCTGGCCACCACCTTCAGCGGCGCGGTAGTGCGCACCACACACCTCAGCGGCATGTTCACCGATCTCGGCATCGGTCTGGGCCATCTGCTGCGCGGCCTGCCGGTACCGATGCACCGGCTGACCTTGAGCGGCTTGATCATTGGCGGCTTTTTGGCTGGCGGCATAGTGGGTGCATGGCTGTTCGCGCGCTGGCAATACGACGCACTGCTTGTCCCGGCTGTACTGACCGGACTCAGCGGCCTGGGCTATGTGCTGTACCGGCAATGGACCATGCGCCGGCAAGCCTGAGGCAGGCCAGCGGCAAACCCTGCACAATCGGCGCATGAGTCCTTCAACGCCCGTTTCCGCCCTCACCATCGCCGGCTCCGATTCCGGCGGCGGTGCCGGCATCCAAGCTGACCTCAAAGCCTTTGCCGCACATCGCGTGCATGGCCTGTCGGCAATCGCCGCCCTCACCGCACAGCACACCCGCGGCGTTACCGCCGTGCACGTGCCACCGCTGCCGTTCCTGCAGGCGCAGCTGGATGCCTGCTTTGACGATTTCGACATCCATGCGGTCAAGCTGGGCATGCTAGCCAACGCCGACGTGATCCACCTGGTTGCCGATGTACTGGAGCAGCGATGCCCCACCCATATCGTGCTCGATCCGGTAATGGTCGCCACCAGCGGCGCCAAACTGCTTGAAGACAGCGCCCTGCGCGCAATGCGCGAGCGCCTGCTGCCACTGGCCACCCTACTGACACCCAACACACCCGAAGCAGAACTCCTGCTCGGTCGCAGCATCGGCAATGGCGACGAGGCCGAAGATGCAGCTGCCGCATTGATCGAGATGGGTGCTGGCGCAGTGCTGCTCAAAGGCGGCCATCTACTGGAAGGCAACCGCGTCGTTGATCGTTACTTCGACGGTGTCAGCCGCGAGGAATTCAGCCACGTCCGCCTGCCGGTGGATGCGCATGGCACCGGTTGCACGCTGGCTTCGGCGATTGCTGCGCAGCTGTGCTGCGGACTGTCGCTGGCCAATGCCTGCGAAGCGGCGATCGACTATGTCGCACGCGGCCTGCAGGGCGGCTATCACCCGGGCCGCAGCAAAGTGATGGTGCTGGATCATTTTGGCGCGGCACCTTCGGCATGAGTACGAACTCCCCGCCTTTCAAAACAACGGCGGTTCCAGTCAACTGCACCGATGGCCACAGCTTCGAACTGCTGACCTGCCTGCCCGCTCAGCCCCGCGCCTGCCTGTTGTGGCTGCCGGCGCTGGGCGTGGCTGCGCGCCATTACCAACTTTTCGCCGAGGCCCTCGCCGTCCACGGCATTGCGGTCTTCCTGCACGAATGGCGCGGCAACGGCAGCAGCACTCTGCGCCCGGACCGCAGCCACGACTGGGGATACAAGGAACTGCTGCAGATCGACCTGCCAGCAGCCGAAGCGGCCGTGCATGAAGTGCTACCCGGATTGCCGTTCCGGCTTGGCGGCCACAGCCTTGGCGGTCAGCTCAGCTGTTGCTATGCCGGCCTGCGCGATGCCGAGCTCGATGCATTATGGCTGGTCGCCAGCGGCACGCCATGGTGGCGCAGCTTTCCGCCACCGCGCGGCTGGCTGTTGCCGCTGGCCTATCGTTTCCTGCCATGGCTTGCACAACGCAATGGCACCCTGCCCGGCCGACGCGTCGGTTTCGGCGGCACCGAAGCGCGCGGACTGATACACGACTGGGCGCGCGTGGGCCTGAGCAATCATTACGCCGCACAGGGAATGCCTATCGACCTTGAAGCTGGCATGCGCCGTATCAGCGCACCGACACGCGCCGTGGTATTGGACAGCGATTGGCTGGCGCCGGCCAGCTCGATGCAGCAGCTGCTGGCCAAGCTTCCAGCGTCGGCACGCAGCCTGAAAGTATTGTCATCACGCGAACTGGGCGCACGTGCCGACCACTTTCATTGGATGAAATCACCACAGAACGTGGCTTCGGCACTGATTCATCCCGAAGATTAAGAAATTTTCACAAAAGCGTTGACGCAAACGTCTCAAATCCGCATAATCTCGCTCCTGGCAACGAGGCGCTCGTAGCTCAGTTGGATAGAGTACCTGGCTACGAACCAGGTGGTCGGGAGTTCGAATCTCTCCGAGCGCACCATGTCAGAACGCAGAGTCAATCTGCACCGCTTCAAACTACAACAGCAATGTTGAGCGCTCGTAGCTCAGTTGGATAGAGTACCTGGCTACGAACCAGGTGGTCGGGAGTTCGAATCTCTCCGAGCGCACCAATACTAAAAACAGCAGGCATTGCCTGCTGTTTTTTTATGCGCGTTTTTTGAGCGTAATTCAACCGGACAGCCGGACAGGTAGTGCCGAGCCATGCTCAGCAGAGGCGTTACCGGGAAAGCCCCAAGCCGAGCATGGCTCGGCCCTACAACAGCACCCCTCCGTGCGCGCCACTACACCCCTACAAGCGCACCAGCGACGCAGGAGCGCATGCAGAGCCATGCTCGACAGAGGCCTCACCACGAAAGCCTCAGCCGAGCATGGCTCGGCTCTACTGCACCCCACCATGCAGCGCCATCGCAGGCTACAGGCCCTTCAGCGCACACCAGCGATACAGGAGCGCGAGTACTGTAGTGCCGAGCCATGCTCGGCAGGGGCTTTCCCAGTACCGCATCAGCACAGCACGACAACGCCCTACAAACCCCCAGAGGCGCATCTGCACCTGCAGGAGCGGCATACGCCGCGAAACTGACGTCATTGAAATCACCCGCATGCCCGCAACCTGATCGAGCATCAGCTTCGCGGCGTATGCCGCTCCTACAAAAGAAGCGAGTGCGTTTCAGCGCAAGCAACGCAGTGCCCAGCCATGCTCGGCAGAGGCATTATCGGGAGAGCCTCTGCCGAGCATGGCTCGGCACTACAGCGCGACCATCAGCACAGCCTCACAGCGCTCTACAATCACGCAGCACCATTGCACGCGCCAAGCGCGACAACCCCCAAAGAGAAACTCAAAGAGACCGCAAATGAAAAACCTGCGGACACAAAAAAGCCCCGATAAAGGGGCTTTTTTGAAACTGGCGGAGTGAGAGGGATTCGAACCCTCGATAGAGCTTTTAACCCTATACTCCCTTAGCAGGGGAGCCCCTTCAGCCACTCGGGCATCACTCCGTTTCTCTTGCCCCGTTACGTGTATTCCGTAGCGGGGCGCGAAGAATAACGTTAAACGAGGTGAAAGGTAAACCCCTTATTCGGAAGTTTCTTCACTTCCGGGAGTTGCGGGCTCATCGCCACGCTGGATACGCTGGAAAATCTCCTCACGATGGACAGCAACATCCTTCGGTGCGGTGATACCGATACGTACCTGGTTGCCCTTGACGCCGAGCACGGTCACGCTGACCGAGTCGCCGATCATCAAGGTTTCGCCTACTCGGCGAGTCAGGATCAACATTGTGTAAATCTCCATGGAACCGGTGGGTTTCCCACCGGCATTGGCGCGCTTAGAGCTATGCGCCCCACGACAAAGGGGAAAAGACTCCCAATGTTACCGTCAGGGCGCGAACACCTTCAAGGTGCGCGACTTGTCACATTCAGGCCAGATGTGGCTTGACCCATGCCAGCACGCCTTCAAGGGCCGCCACCAGCTTGGGACCATCCTCACCGCCACCCTGGGCCATGTCCGGACGACCACCGCCCTTGCCGCCGATCTGGGCCGCAACATGGGCCAGCAGCTCGCCCGCCTTGACCTTACCCAGCGCCGCGCCGTTGACGCCGGCAACCAAGGCTGCCTTGCCATCCTGCACGCCGGCCAACACGATGATCGCATCGCCCAGCTGCTGCTTCAGGCGATCCATCGCATCGCGCAGCGCCTTGGCATCAAAGCCTTCCAAGCGCACCGCCAGCACCTTCACGCCAGCCACATCAACCGCCGAGCCGCCCAGGTCAGCAGTAGCGCCTGAGGCGACCTTGGCCTTCAGGGCCTCCAGCTCGCGCTCCAGCTTCTTCTGCCGCTCACCGAGCTGGCGGATCTTCTCGACCACGTCACCGGCACTGCCGCCGAGCAGCTGCGCCGCTTCGTGCAGGCGTGCCTCCTCGTCAGCCACATAGTCCAGCGCGCCCTGCCCGGTCACCGCCTCGATACGGCGCACGCCCGAAGACACACCGCCTTCGGAAGTGATCTTGAACAGGCCGATATCACCGGTACGTGAAACATGGGTGCCGCCACACAGTTCGGTGGAGTACTCGCCCATCTTCAGTACGCGCACGTTCTCGCCGTACTTCTCGCCGAACAGCGCCATCGCACCGAAGTCCAAGGCTTCCTGCATGCCCATGTTGTGCACTTCGGCGGCATTGTTGGCACGCACCTGCTCGTTGACCTTGCGCTCGATGACGGCAAGTTCTTCGGCAGTGATCGGCTGGAAGTGCGAGAAGTCGAAACGCAGACGATCCGGCGCTACCAAAGAGCCCTTCTGCTGCACATGGGTGCCCAGCACTTCGCGCAGGGCGGCGTGCAGCAGGTGGGTAGCGGAGTGATTGAGGATGGTGGCGCTGCGGCGCGCAGCGTCGACCGCACCGGCCAGTACATCGCCGACCTTCAGCGCGCCCTGCTCCAGCTTGCCGACATGGCCGTGGAACTGGCCAGCGAACTTCTGCGTATCGCTCACCGCCAGCTTGACGTCACTTGCCGACAGCACGCCGGTATCACCGACCTGGCCACCGGACTCGGCGTAGAACGGGGTCTGCGCAGTAAACACGATGACCTCATCGCCAGCCTGCACGGCATCGACCGCGCGGCCGTCCTTGATCAGCGCAACAACCTTCAGACCATCGGCCTGCAGACGGTCGTAGCCGAGGAAAACAGTTGGGCTCAGGGTGGAGACCAGTTCCGCGGAAAGCGTCACGCCGCCGCCGAACTTGCCGGCCGCACGCGCGATTTCGCGCTGCTGCTCCATAGAGGCATCAAAGCCGGCCATATCCACCGTCATACCGCGTTCGCGGGCGATGTCGGCAGTCAGGTCGACCGGGAAGCCGTAGGTGTCGTACAGACGGAATGCATCCACGCCGGGAATGACGCCATCGCTGACCTTGGCAGCAACGTCATCGAAAATCTTCATGCCCGAATCGAGGGTTTCAGCGAAGCGCTCTTCTTCGGCATGCAGGGCACGCACGACGGTGTCGGCCTGCGCCGGCAATTCCGGGTAGGCCTCACCCATCTGTTCGATCAGGGTCGGCACCAGCTTGTTGAAGAACGGCTGGCGCACGCCCAGCATCCAGCCATGGCGCAGGGCGCGGCGGATGATACGGCGCAGGACATAACCGCGACCTTCGTTGGACGGCAGCACACCGTCGACAATAAGGAACGAGCAGGCACGAATGTGATCGGCGATCACGCGCAGCGACTTGTTCTCCAGGTCAGCCATGCCGGTCAGCTCGGACGCCTTGCGGATCAGCGCCTGGAAGAGATCGATTTCATAGTTGGTGTGTACGTGCTGCAGGATCGCCGCCAGCCGTTCCAGGCCCATGCCGGTATCCACGCACGGCGCCGGCAGCGGCTGCAGCGAACCATCCGGCTGGCGGTCGAACTGCATGAACACCAGGTTCCAGATTTCGATGAAACGGTCGCCATCCTCGTCCGGCGAACCCGGCGGGCCACCGGCGATATGGTCGCCATGGTCGAAGAAGATCTCGGTGCAGGGACCGCAGGGACCGGTATCGGCCATCTGCCAGAAGTTGTCCGACGCGAACGGCGCGCCCTTGTTGTCACCGATGCGCACGATGCGCGATTCCGGGATGCCGATCATGTCGCGCCACAGCGCGTAGGCCTCGTCATCGGTCTGGTAAACGGTAACCAACAGGCGATCGGCCGGCAGCTTCCAGACCTGGGTCAGTAGTTCCCAAGCCCAGGCAATGGCGTCCTTCTTGAAGTAGTCGCCGAACGACCAGTTGCCCAGCATTTCGAAGAAAGTGTGGTGGCGCGCGGTGTAGCCGACCTGGTCCAGATCGTTGTGCTTGCCGCCGGCACGCAGGCAGCGCTGGACGTCGGCCGCGCGCACATAGCTGCGCTTTTCCGCGCCCAGGAACACGTCCTTGAACTGGACCATGCCCGAGTTGGTGAACAACAGGGTCGGGTCATTGCCTGGCACCAGAGGTGCCGACGGCACGATGGTGTGGCCTTTGCCCTTGAAGAAATCGAGGAAGTCAGCGCGGATCTGGGAGGTAGTAAATTTGGCAGGTGTATTCATGGGGACTGGCGGTAAGCTGGCAAGCGGGTCCCAGCAGCCATTGCGGGCGCGGGAATTCGGGACAACCGAAACCCTGAAAGGGTATCAGGCCCAGCCCGCCCAGTCCTGTTCAGTCCTCTGGATCGTAGCGGCTGGCCTGGCGGATACAGTTGCCATCAAAGCCACGCCGGGCCAATAGATCCGCGGCTTTGCGCCGCTGCGCCAGATCTTCCGGGCCGCTGGCACCAAAACGGCGGCACACCAGCTCGCGCGCGTTTTCAGTCCAATCACCTTCAAACGAGGCCATCGCGGCCTCGATCTGCTCGCTGTCCAGCCCGTGGGTGCCCAGCTCCGCGCGGATATGCAGCGGCCCATAGCCACTACCGGCGCGGTTGCGTACTACCGATTGGGCAAAACGGGTGTCGTCCTGCCAGCCTTCTTCGGCCAGCTTGGCCACCGCCGCATCGACCGCATCCGGATCGACGCCGCGGGACTTGAGCTTGCGGCCCAGCTCTTTACGCGAATGCTCGCGCCTGACCAGCAAGCCCAGTGCGCGCTGTAGCGGCGTCTGCTGGCGACCGCGCTTGGTTTTGCCCTCAGGCTGATCATCCATCTCGGTCATCACGCCACCACGTTCGTTTCAGCCAGGTTCGTTTCGGCCAGGCCAGCTTCAGCCAAGCTCGTCTCGACCAGGCTCAACCCAGCCCGACTTGACTCCAGCGAGTCCAGTTCCAAGAGCCCAGCCCCGGCAATACCCAACCCCGCGCCATCCCTGCCGCGGGGTATTCATGGACAAAATGCCGCAGGAGCGGACGGCGTCACTGACGATGCGCCGCCCGCTCCCGCGGGAAAATCACTCCTCGCCGTCTTCGTCGTCGCCTTCTTCGCGCGCCGCTTCGGTGGGCTGGAATTTCTCGCGCAGCTCGGCCTCAAGGCGGACTGCAACCTGCGGGTTGTCACGCAGATAGCCGCGGGCGTTGTCCTTGCCCTGGCCAATGCGCTCTTCACCGTAGCTGTACCAGGCGCCAGCCTTCTCAACGAGCTTGGCTTCCACGCCCATGTCGATCAGCTCGCCCTCGCGGGAGATGCCTTCGCCATAGAGGATTTCGGTGATGACCTGCTTGAACGGCGGTGCCAACTTGTTCTTGACCACCTTGATCTTGGTCTGGTTGCCGATGATCTCGTCGCCCTTCTTGATCGCACCGATACGGCGGATGTCCAGACGCACCGAGGCATAGAACTTCAGCGCGTTGCCGCCGGTGGTCACTTCCGGGCTCTGGCCCGGCATCATCACGCCGATCTTCATGCGCAGCTGGTTGATGAAGATGACCAGCGTGTTAGAACGCTTGATGTTGCCGGTCAGCTTGCGCAGCGCCTGGCTCATCAGGCGGGCCTGCAAGCCCGGCAGCTGATCGCCCATTTCACCTTCGATTTCAGCACGCGGAGTCAGCGCGGCGACCGAGTCAACCACCACGATGTCGACCGAGCCCGAACGCACCAGCATGTCGGCGATTTCCAGCGCCTGCTCGCCGGTGTCCGGCTGCGACAGCAGCAGGTCGTCGACATTGACGCCCAGTTTGGCGGCGTAGATCGGGTCTAGTGCATGCTCGGCGTCAATGAAGGCGGCGGTGCCGCCCAGCTTCTGGCATTCGGCAATCGCCTGCAGGGTCAGGGTGGTCTTGCCGGAGGATTCCGGGCCGTAGATTTCAACCACACGGCCCTTGGGCAGGCCACCTATGCCGAGTGCGATGTCCAGCATCAACGAACCCGTGGGGATGATCTCGACGGGTTCGACAACGCGGTCGCCCATACGCATCACCGAGCCTTTGCCGAACTGCTTTTCGATCTGACTCAGTGCAGCAGTAAGCGCGCGCTTCTTGTTCTCGTCCATCGCGTTCGTCCTCGGGGTTGATTTCGTTGATTTCGTCATGGGGTCCACTGTAGGGGTGTCGTATCGCACAGGCTGAGACTGCAACCGAGACGACAAAATTATTGGGCCGACAAGGATACCGACAGCAGCCCAAACACCCGCCCTACGTAAGGGAAACAGTCAGTTACGGCTGCGAAATGCGCAGCTTCCAAATCCGTGGGGTTCAGCGGTTCGGCCGCAGCAGCCCGCAATACAGCCCCTCGATGGAGAAATCCTGGTCAGGCAGGACCTCGATCGGTGCGTAGTCAGGGTTGCGCGGCAGCAGGCGGATCCGGTCCTTGGCGATCTTCAGCAGCTTCACGGTGATCTCGTCATCGATACGCGCCACCACGATCTGCCCGGAGGCCGCATCGCGGGTGCGGTGCACGCCGATCAGGTCGCCATTGAAAATGCCTTCGTCGATCATCGAATCGCCCTGCACCTTCAGCAGGTAATCCGGTGCCGGCGAGAAGAACACCTTGTCCAGCACCACGTAGTCGTCCGAACCGATGTCCGCGCCAATTGGCAGACCGGCAGCGACCCGGCCGAGGATCGGCAGGCGCAGTACGTCGTCATTGGCTGCCTGCGCAGGCAGCTGCGACTCCGGCGCCGAATCGCCCTCACCTTCCTGACGCACCAAGCGGATGCCACGTGCACGCCCGGGGACGCGCTCGATGGCGCCGGCCGCTTCCAGGGCATCCAGGTGGTATTGGGCCGAGCGCACACCCTTGAAACCAAAGGCACGGGCGATCTCGGTCTGCGATGGCGGCATGCCCTCGGCCTCGATGCGCTCAGCGATCAAGTCGAGGATGGCCTGCTGGGTGTCGGTGAGGTTCATGGTTAGTAGTATTACTACTAACAAAAAGATCTGCAAGCCCCTCGGCCAAGATCAGTGATGGCGCCCGCTGCGCCAGATCGAGAACAGTATCCAGACCCCGCAGATGCCCGCGCCAACGAAGCCGCACAGCCCCAGCGCCAGGAACCAGCGGCTTGAGAGGCCGCCTACGCTGTGCATCACGATCGACGATCCGATGATCAATGCCGCGGTAATGACGCCAACCACCAGGCGATTGGCGGCGCGGTTCACCTGATCGCCGAAGCCCTGCAAGGCAGTGGTTTCCACCCGCAGCTTCAGCTGCCCGCGCCGTGCCGCCTGCACCAAGCGGCGCAGATCACGCGGCAATTCCCCGGCAAGGTCCAGCATCCCCAGCAAGCTGCGGCGGCCACGCTTGAGCAGTGCCTTGGGCGCATAGCGCTGCAACACCACCCGCTCCAGGAATGGACGCGCGGCACTGGCCATGTCGAAATCCGGATCCAGTTGCCGGCCCATGCCTTCAAGAGTCAGGAAGGCCTTGATCATCAATGCCAGATCGGCCGGCAAGGTCAGGCTGTAGCTGCGCAGCAGCTGGGTGATGTCGCCGAGCATCAGGCCGATGCGCAGATCCTTCAGCGGCACGCCGCGGTATTGATCGACGAATTGGCTGATGTCCTGTTGCAGGCGACCTTCGTCGACTTCCACACCGCCAGCCCAGTCCAGCAGCACATCGGCAACCACCTGCGGTTCCTGCTCAACCAGCCCGTGCAGCAGCTGTGCGACCTGGAAGCGGCGCGCTTCGGACAGCGCACCGACCATGCCGAAGTCGATCACGCCGATGCGCCCGTCGCGCATGTAGAAGATATTTCCAGGATGCGGATCGGCATGGAAATAGCCGTCTTCCAGCACCATTTTCAGCACTATCTCGGCGCCGCGCCGGGCCAGGGCAGCACGGTCCAGACCGGCCTCATCGACTGCCTCCAGCTTGCGACCCGGAATGCCATCGACGAAGTCCTGCACGTTGAGGCTTTCGCAGGTCCACTGCCAATGCACGCCCGGAATCAGGATGTCATCGCGGCCATCGAAGTTGCGTGCGATGCGCTCGGAATTGCGGCACTCGGCGGCAAAATCCATCTCGCTGCGCAGCGACTGGGTAAACTGCTGCACCACTTCAGCTGGTCGATAGCGGCGCAGATCGGGCAGCCGCGCTTCGACGATCTCGGCCAACCGCGCCAGCAACCGGAGATCTGCCTCAACCACATCGCGGATGCCGGGCCTTCGTACTTTCAGCACCACTTCACGGCCGTCGTGCAGACGTGCGCGATGCGCTTGCGCCAAGGAAGCGGCTGCCATCGGGGTTTCATCAAGGAAGGCGAACACCTGCGCTGGCGGCGCGCCCAGATCGGCCTCCAGCTGCTCGCGGATCGCGGCATAAGGCAATGCGGGCACCGCGTTCTGCAGCTCGGACAGCTCGGCGATCCATTCCGGCGGCAACAGGTCCACGCGCGTGGCCAGCACCTGGCCGAGCTTGACGAAGGTCGGCCCCAGTTCCTGCATCGCACTGCGCACACGTACCGGCGCGGTCATCCGCAGCATCTGCTGGCTGTCGTTCCAACGCACCAGCCGACCCGCGCGCTCCAGCACCGAGGCCAGCCCGGTCCGGCGCACCACGTCGCCGAAACCATAGCGGATCAAAACTGCGGCTATTTCCTGCAAGCGGCCCAGATCACGGACCGTGCCCAGTGTTTCCCACATCGCGACTCATCCCGGTTGCTGGCCGGGCCAGCATGTCATAGATGCTCGTCGATGCCGCGCAATGCAGCTTCCACGGTTTGCCGGCGTACGGCATCGCGGTCGCCATCGAACTGGAACAACTGCGCGCGCGCATAGCCGCCGCGCCGCTTCCAGCCTATCCAGACGCTGCCGACCGGCTTGCCCGGGCTGCCGCCGCCGGGGCCGGCGATGCCGGTCACCGCCACTGCTACTCCAGCGCCGGAATTGATCAACGCACCGGCCACCATTTCCAGCACGGTTTCGCGGCTGACCGCACCGAACTGCTCCAGTGTCTGCGCGCGGACGCCGAGCAGGCGCTGCTTGGCTTCATAGCTGTAAACCACCATGCCGCAGTCGAAGAAAGCCGAGGAGCCGGCGATATCGGTCATGCTCTTGGCAATCCAGCCGCCACTGCAGCTTTCCGCGGTTACCAGCTGCAGGGAGGCCTGCTGCAGGCGTTCGCCGAGCACGGCGGCCAGGGCATTGAGATCGGCATCGGTTGGATTGGACATTGCGGTAAAGGGGGCTGGGCGGAGAACCCTTACGTTTTACCGCAGATAACGCCCGCGTGGGAGTTGTAGGAGCGGCTTAAGCCGCTAAGCCGACACATCATCAGATTGCACGGGTGCTACCAGCTTCGGGAACCCCTGCTTCGCGGCTTACGCCGCTCCTACAAAACAAAACAGCCGGCACGGGGCCGGCTGTCTCTTCCCACCTGAATCACCACTCAGGCAATTTTTCCGGCAGCAGCGGTCGGATCACGCCACCATCCTCGCTTGCTGCCAGCTTTTCGGCTTCAGCAATCGGGATATCAACCTCGATCAGCCAGCCTTCTTCATCGGCCTGCTCGCTGCGGATGACTTCCAACTGGTGCAGGCGTGCGCGCAGGCGGCCCGCACTTGGCGGCAGACGGATCTGACCGGTGACATGCTGCAGGCCCAGGCGCTTGCCCAACACCGATTGCAGCAGTTCCAGACCACGGCCATCACGCGCGGAAACCCATACCCGCTCGCGCCGTGATTCGTCCGGCACACCATCCTGCGCGTCGTGGCGCACTTCGGCGCCTTCGATGCGATCGATCTTGTTGAACACCAGCAGCTGCGGCAGATCGCCGGCACCGACGGCTTCCAACACTTCATCGACCTGGGCGATGCGTTCCTCGCGCAGCGGATCGGCGGCATCGACCAGATGCAGCAGGAAATCCGCCTCACGCGCCTCGGACAGGGTCGAGCGGAACGCCGCCACCAGATCGTGCGGCAGGTTGCGCACGAAGCCGACCGTGTCGGCCAACATCGCGTTGCCGCCCGGCAGATTGATACGTCGAACGGTGGGGTCCAGCGTCGCAAACAACAGATCGGCCGCGTAGGCGCCAGCACCGGTCAAGGCATTGAACAGCGTGGACTTGCCAGCATTGGTATAGCCAACCAGCGCGATACGCGGCATTTCGCTGCGCACGCGTGCACGGCGCATCTGGGTACGCTGCACCTCGACCTTCTCCAGCCGCTTCTGCAGCTGTTCCACCCGCTTCTGCAGCAGGCGGCGATCGGTTTCCAGCTGGGTTTCACCCGGGCCACGCAGGCCGATGGAACCACCACGCTGACGCTCAAGGTGGGTCCAGCCGCGGACCAGCCGCGTCGCCATATGCCGCAACTGCGCAAGCTCAACCTGCAGCTTGCCTTCGTGGCTATGCGCACGCTGGGCAAAGATGTCCAGGATCAGACCGGTGCGATCAATCACCCGGCGCTCCAGGTAGCGCTCAAGGTTGCGCTCCTGTACCGGGCTGAGTTGATGGTTGACCAGCACCAGATCTGCACCGGTGGCGTCGGCCGCAGCCTTCACTTCTTCCAGCTTGCCGCTGCCGATCAACGTCGATGGGTTCGGCCTATCCATGCGCGCACTGATGGTCGCGGCAATGGTCGCCCCGGCCGAGCGCGCCAGATCGGTGAACTCCTCCAATACATCTTCTTCCAGCCGGCCAACATGCGGCTGGATCAACAGCGCATGTTCGCCCTTTTTAGAGCGGTCAAACATGCGCCGCCACCTGCTTATTCGTTGTCGTTGTCAATTTCGTCATCAGCTGCCTGACTTCCGTCACCCGATTGCACATAGCCACCACCCGGCCCCACGCGCACGTTACGCGCCGGCACCACGGTGGAAATGGCGTGCTTGTAGACCATCTGGCTGACGGTATTGCGCAGGAGCACCACGAACTGGTCGAACGACTCAATCGTGCCCTGCAATTTGATGCCATTTACCAGGTAGACCGAAACCGGCACGCGCTCGCGGCGCAACGCATTCAGAAACGGATCCTGCAAAGACTGCCCCTTGGACATCGTCTACTCCTCGTTATTGTTTTTATGGACCGGACCGATGGCGGCATCCCCTGCCCGTCCGGAACCCTGATGGTACACCGCCACGCGCTTGCTCAGCCTTGCACAAAGCGGGAAACCGCGTTCTGCACACCAGACATGTCCCGAACCGGGTCAAACCAGCGCGCATCCAGCTCGCCGCGCAGCCAGGTGAGCTGTCGTTTGGCCAGTTGGCGGGTCGCAAACACGCCTTTGTCGCGGAACTCGCCGGCGCTGCCCTGCCCGTCCAGGAACTGCCAGGCCTGCCGGTAACCCACCGCACGTACCGCCGGCAGGTCCAAGGGCGCAGCCACCGCAGTCATCT
This sequence comes from Stenotrophomonas sp. STEN020, assembly GCF_056760195.1. Classification (NCBI taxonomy): domain Bacteria; kingdom Pseudomonadati; phylum Pseudomonadota; class Gammaproteobacteria; order Lysobacterales; family Lysobacteraceae; genus Stenotrophomonas; species Stenotrophomonas sp. STEN020. The sequence goes on along the minus strand of NZ_JBRREI010000003.1, from coordinate 14,175 downwards.
GCGGCAGCGCCCGCAGCGCCCGCACCTCGTTCAGAAAGCCGCGCTCCAGCATCAGGTCGAAGCGGCGCTCTATCCGTTGATGCAGGACCGCGCGGTCAGCCGGCGCCAGTACCAGCTTCAGCACCCGTGCCGGCAGGCGCGCGATCCCCGGCAAACCCTGCCAATAGCTGATCGGCTTGCCGGTCAGTCGATACACCTCCAACGCCCGCTGGATGCGCTGCGGATCGGTGGCGTGGATACGCGCTGCGGCGACCGGATCGATAGCTGCCAGCTGCGCGTGCAAGGCCGGCCAGCCGCAGACCTCGGCCTCGGCGGCAATGGCCGCGCGCATCTCCGGGTCGGCCTCAGGCATCGGCGACAGCCCCTGAAGCAAGGCACGAAAGTACAGCCCGGTGCCGCCGGCCAGGATCGGCAATTTGCCACGTGCAACGATGTCACGCACCGCAGCTGTCGCGTCAGCGGAGAACTCCGCCGCCGAATAGGTCTGCCACGGATCGCGCAGATCCAGCAGGTGATGGCGGATGCCGTCCTGCTCGGCGGCGTCCGGCTTGGCTGCACCAATGTCCAAACCACGGTAGACCAGCGCCGAATCGACGCTGACGATCTCACCGTCATAGGCCTTGGCCAAAGCAATCGCCGCCGCGGTCTTGCCCGAGGCGGTCGGGCCCATCAAGGCAATGGCCAAGGGCCGTTGATCGATGCCCATCAATCCTCGTCCGGCCAGCGCGGCATTGCAGGCTTGTCGGCACGCGGTGCAGGTACCGCATCGAACGCAGCCAGCACCTTGAGCGCATCCACAGTCGCAGCCACATCGTGCACGCGCACCATCATCGCGCCCTTCTGCACCGCCAGCAGGTGCGCGGCCAGCGAACCGGCCATGCGCTCTGCAGCAAGCGCTCGCCCGGTGACATCACCAATGCAGCGCTTACGCGAGAAGCCCGCCAGCACCGGCGCGCCCAGATCATTCAAGCGATCCTGTGCCGCCAGCAAGGCAAAATTCTGCGCGGTGTCCTTGTTGAATCCATAACCAGGATCCAGCAGCAGGCGTTTGCGCCCGATACCGGCCATCTCGGCGGAGAAAATCCGCTCGGCGAGGAAACGCTGCACGTCACCCGCAATATCGACGTAGGCCTGCGCAACGCCCGCGTCGTAAGGGCCGCCAACGGCATGCATCAGCACGACCGCAGCTTTGGATGCAGCAACCACTTCCAACGCCCCAGGCTGGCGCAGCGCCTGCACGTCATTGATCATGTGCGCACCAGCCGCCAAAGCAGCGCGCATCACTTCCGGCTTGAACGTGTCCACGCTCAGTGGCACTGCCACCTGCGCGACCAACGCTTCGATCACCGGCACGACGCGGTCAATTTCCTCCTGCACCGATACCGGGCTTGCTCCCGGCCGTGTGGATTCGCCACCGATATCCAGCAGATCAGCCCCCTGTTCGACCAGTGCCAAGGCATGCGCGACGGCAGCGGCAGTGTCGGCATGCTGGCCACCATCGGAGAACGAATCCGGGGTGACGTTGACGATGCCCATCACCTGCGGTCGATCCAGCCGCAGCGTACGCTCGCCACATTCAAGGGTTGGGAAAACATCAAACATGGGCGCTCCGGCGGACTGCAACAGCGCCTAGTTTAAGCCACCGCAACGGCGCTCCAGCTAAGTCACCGGTCAATCCCACCGTGTTACAGGAGCGGCGGCATCAAGCCTCAGTGCTTGTTGCGGGCACGGATCCGGCTGCCGATCAGGCTCAGGATCACGCCCAGCACCACGCCGATGAAAATACCAGCCAGGAAGTTGTTGGTCTTCACCCCGAAACCGACACCGGCCACGGTGGCGATGATCATCTCCGGCACATTGGCCGAGGGTGCCTTGGGCGGCGACGGAGCATCATTCATGGGAAAAACCTGAGAAAACCAAAGTGACGCCATTCTCGCCCAGTGCAGGGCCTGACGCATAAAAAACGGGCCGGAAAACCGGCCCGTTCTGGTTGCGTTGATACTGCGGGCTCAGTGCTGGCCGGCAGGATCGGTGATCGGCGCCACCGGCTGCGGGGCATCGCCACCCTTGCCATCGTCGGCACGGTCGTTGTTGCCGCCCTTGTCCACCCAACCTGCAGGCGGTGACGGCTTGCGGCCTTCCATGATCGCCTTGACCTGGTCGGCGTCGATGGTTTCCCAGTCCAGCAGCGCGGCAGTCATTGCCTCGACGATCTGGCGCTTCTCATCCAGGATCTTGTAGGCAACGTTGTACTGCTCGTCAAGGATGCGACGGATCTCCGCGTCCACCTTCTGCTGGGTGGCCTCGGAAATGGTCTTGCTGTGCATGCCATAGCCGCCTTCTTCATCGGCGTAGACCATGATGCCCAACACATCGGACATGCCGTACTTGGTGACCATGGCGCGGGCCAGCTTGGTTGCACGCTCGAAGTCGTTGGACGCACCGGTCGACATCTCACCGACGAAGATCTCCTCGGCGATACGGCCACCGAACAGGATCGCCAGCTCTTCCAGCATGCGCTCCTTGTACTTGCTGATGTGGTCATGCTCCGGCAGCTGCCAGGTCAGGCCCAGGGCCCAACCGCGCGGCATGATGGTGACCTTGTGGACCGGATCGGCCTTGGGCAGCGACATGGCGACAACAGCGTGGCCGGACTCGTGATAAGCGGTATTGCGACGCTCTTCCTCACGCATGACCATGCTGCGGCGCTCGGGACCCATGTAGATCTTGTCCTTGGCGTCCTCGAAGTCCTTCATGTCGACTTCCTGCTTGTTGCGACGAGCCGCAAACAGGGCGCCTTCATTGATCAGGTTGGCCAGATCGGCACCGGAGAAACCCGGGGTACCGCGCGCCAGCACTTCCGGACGCACGTCGTCGGCGGCCGGCACCTTGCGCAGGTGCACGCGCAGGATCTGCTCGCGACCCTTGATGTCCGGCAGGCCGACCATGACCTGGCGGTCGAAACGGCCCGGACGCAGCAGCGCCTTGTCCAGCACGTCAGGACGGTTGGTGGCAGCGATCACGATCACGCCTTCGCCGCCTTCAAAGCCGTCCATCTCGACCAGCATCTGGTTCAGGGTCTGCTCGCGCTCATCGTGGCCACCGCCGGTGCCCGAGCCGCGGTGACGGCCCACGGCATCGATTTCGTCGATGAAGATGATGCAAGGCGCGTGCTTCTTGGCCTGCTCGAACATGTCGCGCACGCGGCTGGCGCCGACGCCGACGAACATCTCGACGAAGTCCGAACCGGAGATCGCGAAGAACGGCACCTTGGCCTCGCCGGCAATGGCACGGGCCAGCAAGGTCTTACCGGTACCCGGCGGACCGACCATCAGCACACCGCGCGGGATCTTGCCGCCCAGCTTGGTGAACCTGGACGGATCACGCAGGAACTCGACCAGCTCGCCGACTTCTTCCTTGGCTTCGTCGCAGCCTGCAACATCGGCGAAGGTGACCTTGATCTGGTCTTCGCCCTGCAGCTTGGCGCGGGATTTACCGAAGGACATCGCGCCCTTGGCACCGCCGCCACCGCCCTGCATCTGACGCATCATGAAGATCCAGAAGCCGATCAGCAGCAGTATCGGCAGGAACTGCAGCACGATGCCCCAGAAACTCGGGCCAGCCGGTTCCTGACGGGCAACTTCAACATTCTTGGAATACAGCTGATCCAGCAGCTTCGGGTCGGCCGGCGCATACAGCGCGCCGTCGGAGCCGTCAGCGCGCTTGAAGCGCAGATGGTTGGTGGTCAACGTGGTCTTGTCGGTGTATTCAACCGACTTGATCCGGCCAGCATCCACTTCCTGCAGGAACTGCGTGTAATTGCGTGCATCGCCAGCGGCGGCTGCCCCACTGCGCGGGGCAAAACTCTGGAACACCACCATCAGCACGACGGCGACAACCACCCATAACAGGAGGTTCTTGGTCAGGTCGTTCATCCTCATCGGCTCCGGTGTCCCTCTAGATACTAAATGCTGAAAAGTCGTATGGCTGAGCTTACTTTATCTGGGTACGCTTGCCCTGCCCCAAGGCATAAACCTCGGATGAACGCTTGCGTGAAGCGTCCGGTTTGCGAATGGCGACCTTGTCATAACGACGGCGCATTTCACGCACGTAGTCATCAAAGCCGACGCCCTGGAACAACTTGATCAGGAACGCCCCGCCCGGCTTGAGATGGTTGTCGGCAAAATCCATCGCCAACTCCGCCAGGTGCATCATCCGCGGCTGGTCAACCGCATCCATACCACTCTTATTGGGGGCCATATCCGACAGCACAAGGTCTACCGGCTGATTCCCAAGCATGGCTTCAAATGCTGATAGAACGTCCTGCTCCCTGAAGTCCCCGTGAAGGAACTCCACGCCAGCCAAGGGCGGCATCTCCAAAATATCCAAGGCCAATACGCGGCCGGTATCGCCCATCTGCCTGCGCACCTGCTGCGACCAGCCACCCGGCGCGGCGCCCAGATCGACCACCACCATATGCGGCTTCAGCAGCCGGTCACGTTCCAGCAACTCCTCCAGTTTGTAGGCCGCGCGCGAGCGCATGCCCTCCTTCTGGGCCTTTTTCACAAAAGGATCGGAGAAGTGTTCTTTCAGCCAGCGCTGGCTACTTTTGCTACGGGAAGGCATCGGCAATGGGGCTCACAGGGGTGGTCATGATACCCTGAACCCCCTTGATTACCTGTAGTCCTGCATGTCCATCGTCCTGACCTCGGCCCAGAACCGATTCCTGCGCGGCACCGCGCACGACCTGAAAGCACTGCTGCAGATCGGTGGCAAAGGGGTCACTCCGGCCTTTTTGGCCGAGCTGGACGAGGTGCTGGAACGCCATGAGCTGGTCAAGGTGAAGGTTGCTGCAGAAGACCGCGAAGCCCGCGATACCCTGATCGATGAGCTGGTCCAGGCCAGCGGCGCCGCCCTGGTACAGCGCATCGGCCACGTCGCCGTGCTGTACCGCCCGGCCAAGGAAAAGCGCCAGATCGTGCTGCCGCGCGGCTGATTGCCGAGGAATACCCATGCAGTTCAGTCGCGAGCTTCCTGATTACATCTATTCCCTGCGCTCGGCCGATGGTCGCAATGCGCAGGTAAACGACCGCGCACTGAGCCGCAGCTTCATCCTTGCGCCGAACAGTTTGATTGAAGACTGGCCGGTTGCCTCGGTGGCCGAGTTGCGCGCCGAAGATCTGGACGCAGCGTTGGAACTGAATCCGGCGCTGGTGATCCTTGGTACGGGTGAGAAGCAGATCTTCCCGCCGGCCGCGATCATGGCGGCCTGCCTGACCCGCGGCATCGGCATCGAGGTGATGAACAACGCCTCGGCCGCACGCACCTACAACGTGCTGGCCGGTGAAAACCGCCGCGTGGTGATGGCCATCATTCTGGAAAGTGCCCCGTAGCGCGCAGCCATGCTGCGTCGGGGCATTTTTGCAGGAGCGGCGCAAGCCGCGAAGCTGACGGTTTAGCAGCCCGCAGACATGCCGGCAATCCCAACGACACCTGACCCGCAGTCCGTGCCAGCAAAGCTGGATGCCGCACTGTAGTGCCGAGCCATGCTCGGCAGGGGCCTTACCGCCAAGGCATCAGCTAGTTCATCAGCCTCGCGGCTTACGCCGCTCCCACAAGTGCGGTGCGCATTGACGCATCACCGGGAAAGCCGCTGCCGAGCATGGCTCGGCACTACAGGTAAAGCTGCAACGCCGGAAACGCCGGCCGAATCTCCTGCCACACCTACAGATATCGAAAACCCGGTGATACCGGATTCTTCATGTCGCTATCTAACGAGTCAGCGGCTCTCCCTTCAGCCAACACACCAGCAGCATCGACAGGGCCACGCAAGCGTGAAAACCGGCGAACGCGACCGGCTTGATCGTAGGCGGAAACAGCAGAAAAGCCGCCGCCAACAGCACCGCCACCAGCGCATATACGACCCAGCCCTGCCAAGCCAGCGGCCAACTCCAACCCTGCCCGTGGCTTGCGGCCTGGAACCAGTACTTCGGCTTCTGCATCCCCCCTCCTTCTCAAACCGCGGATGCCGTCGCGACACCCCGGCAATCCTGTCACCACCACGATTCGTGGGCGCAACATATCTGCTGCAGGTCCCGCCCAATGATCAGGGCGGGACCGCGAACACTCAGCGGTTCGGCAGGTAAACCAGTGGATCTACCGGTTTGCCGTTGTAGCGGATTTCAAAGTGCAGCATGTCGCGCGAGGTACCGGTACGGCCCATCTCAGCGATCTGGTCGCCTGCCTTCACGCTCTGCCCTTCATTGACGAGGCGCTTGCGGTTGTGGCCGTAGGCCGACAGCCACTGGTCATTGTGCTTGATGATGATCAGCTCACCATAGCCGACCAGACCGGCGCCGGAATACACCACCACGCCCGGGCCGGCGGCACGTACTGCCTGGCCACTGCTGCCGGCGATATCCACGCCCTGCTTGGTGGCCTCACCAGCAACGAAACGACCTACCAGAGCGCCGTCCGCAGGCCAGCGCCAGCCGATGCCACTATTGACCGGGGTCGGAGTAACTACCGTTGGCGGCGTTACCGGACGCGTGGCGGCCGTCGTCGAACCACCGGTTGCCGGCCGAGCAGCCGTCGCCCCGCCCGGATACAGGCGCAGGGCCTGCCCCGGATAGATCGTGTAAGGCTCGGACAAGCCATTCCAGGCAGCAAGATCACGCGGGGTGATGTTGTTGATCCGGGCGATACCGAACAAGGTATCGCCACGACGCACTACCGCCGTCTGTCCAGGCTTGGCCACCGAGGTACGCGGCGTGGTCGAACTGGACGAGCCTGAGCTTCCGCCCGAAGGCTTGACCACCGTAGCAGTGCCACACGCTGCCAACGAGACCACCGCCAGCACCGCCAGCGCCCTGTTCAATCCCTTGCCCAACATCAATGCATTCATGCGAATTTAGCCCTCCAGACCAGCCACGCCACCAAGCCCACCACCAATGCGGTGGCGATCCAGCCCAGTGGCTCAATCCAGCGCCGCAACCGCTCAGCCGCTTGTGCGCCGCCGAAGCGGATCACCGCTGCCAACAAGTAAACCCGCTTGCCGCGCCCAACCAGCATGCTCAAAAAATACTGCGGCAACGGCACGCCAACGATACCCGAGGCCCATGTGAAGACCTTCATCGGGATCGGCATGAAACCGCCCAGCACCAGGAAGGTGAACACCGCCCACGGCGACTCTGCCATCTTGGCCTGCAGGGTGGCGATGCCACTTTCGATCGCCGGCAGCATGCCCATCGCCTCGAACACCGGCTTCAGCACCTCAAATGCGTAATGCCCCAGTGCGTAACCCACCATCGCGCCGACCATCGAACCGGCCAGGCTCAGCGAGGCGAAGCGCCAGCCTTTGCGCGGCTGCGCCACGCACATCGGCATCAGCATCACTTCCGGCATCACCGGGAAAATGATCGCCTCGATGAAACTCAGCACGGTCAAATAGGTGGGCGCGCGCTCGTTGGCGGCCCAGACCATGGCACGGTCGTATAGCGGCCCGAAAATCTTCATTCAGTGAGTAATCCTGTTCTCAGTCCAGCATGCCCGGCAACAACGGCACGAAGCTCACCGGTGCCAGCTCTTCCTGGGTAATGGTGCCATCGGCTTGCCGGGTCAGTTGCAACAGCACCTGTCCGCCGGGCCCGCCAACCGGCGCGACCAAGCGGCCGCCCACGGCCAACTGGTCGATCAATGCATCCACCAGCGCCGGCGCGGCAGCCGTCACCACGATGGCGTCATACGGGCCGTGCTCAGGCCAGCCAATGCGGCCGTCGTCATGCTTGGTGCGGATGTTCATGCCCAGGTGCCGGAAGCGCTTGCGCGCCTGCCGCAGCAGGTCGCCGATACGCTCGACGGTGAATACCTCAAGGCCCAGCGCGCCGAGGATGGCGGCCTGGTAGCCCGAGCCGGTGCCGACTTCCAACACCTTCTTCGGCGCGACCGCCAACACCACCTCGGTCATCCGCGCCACCACCCAAGGCTGGGAGATGGTCTGGCCATGGCCGATCGGCAACGCAGTATCTTCGTAAGCGCGCGAGGCCAGCGCCTCATCAATGAACAGATGGCGCGGTACCACGCGCACGGCATTGAGCGTAGCCTCGTCGGCAATGCCCACTTCGCGCAGGCGATCAACCAGACGATCACGCACCCGCTGCGAGGTCATGCCTATACCCACGGCCTCCGGCTGCAGGCGCATGCGCGGCGTCATTCAGGCTTCCCCAGCGTTTCGGTCAGACCACCTACCCAGCTGGCGACCTTTTCCAAGGCCGAATAGCGGGTCAGGTCAACCTGGATCGGGGTGATGGAAATATGCCCGGTGCGCACGGCATGGAAATCAGTACCGGGGCCGGCGTCCTGCTCGCTGCCAGCCGGACCGATCCAGTACACGGTGTTACCGCGCGGATCTGTCGCCGGAACGCAAGCCTCGGCACGATGGCGGTTACCAAGCCGGGTCACCTCGAAGCCACGAATCTCGTCCCAAGGCAGGTCCGGCACGTTGACGTTGAGGATGGTGTCGGCCGGCAGCGGGTCAGCGATCAGCCGGGACACGATCTCCACCGCGGCACGCGCGGCAGTAACGAAGTTCTTGGCTTCGTGCTTGTGCGTGACCAGCGACACCGCCACCGAGGGCAGGCCGAGGTGGCGCCCCTCCATCGCCGCCGACACCGTGCCCGAATAGATCACGTCGTCGCCGAGATTGGCGGCATTGTTGATGCCTGACACCACGATATCCGGCTCGAATTCGAGCATGCCGGTCAGCGCCAGGTGCACACAGTCGGTGGGCGTCCCCGCCACCGCACAGGTGTAGTGATCAATGCGGCGCAGACGCACCGGCTGATCCAGCGTGAGTGAGTTGGAGGCACCCGACCGGTCACGGTCCGGCGCCACCACGGTGACTTCGTGTCCGGCGTTGCGAAGCTCCTCGGCCAACATCTTGATGCCGGGGGCGTCCACACCATCGTCATTTGATACAAGTACGCGCATTAAAGGCCTGGGTTACTGGATCAACACGCGACGCTCCCACTCAGCGCCGCAATCGCCGGAACCTCCGGTTAGTACATCACCGTGACGGACCGACCTGAGCGGCCATGATACCGGAATGCGCTGCGGCACTTTCCACCCTCGAGGGACTTGCCTGCGACCGCGCGCACGTTACGCTGTAGGAATGTCGTACCCAGATGAAGAAGATGACGCCGCACTGTTCCGCTCGGCCATTGGCGAAGTGACGCCGATGCGCCAGGTGGAGGCACCGGCTGCGGGCAAACCACGGCCCAAGCCGCGCGCGCGCATGGCCGAACAGGATGAATCCGAGGCATTGGGCGAATTCGCCCGCCTGTTACGTTCCAGCAAACCACTGGAAGCCGGCGACAACGCCAGTTACCGGCGCGACAACCTGCCACCGCAGATGTTCCAGCGGCTCAAACGTGGCCAGTATTCAGTACAGGACGAACTGGACCTGCACGGCGCCACCGCAGCCCAGGCCGAGAACCTGCTGCGCCAGTTCCTGCTGGAAGCACGCGCACATGAACACGGCTGCGTGCGCATCATCCACGGCAAGGGCCTGCAATCAGACGGCGGTGCGCCGGTGCTGAAGAACCTGGTCGATCGCATGCTGCGCCAGCGCAATGACGTGTTGGCGTTTCATTCGGCGCCGCCCACCCAGGGCGGAACCGGTGCGGTACTTGTATTACTGACCAACCGCTGAGCGGCCCGCTCGGCCAGTCTGTTCGCGTGGACGGCGCAGCACTGCAGTCTCCGTAGCCCGGATAAGCGCAGCGCACCCGGGGTTGTTCGCGACGAATACTGAAGTACCACTGGATCCCACTTCCCGGGTGCGCTGCGCTTACCCGGGCTGCGATCTGACCAGCCGTACTCAGTCAGCGGCGCTCTCTTCGCTCGATGCATCGGCTTCAGCTGCCGGAGCGCCCGCAATTTCATTGCGGCTGGCGTCGGTCACTTCACCGAGTTCATGCAGCACTGCGGTGGCGTAACAGCCCGGCGGCAAGGCGAACGACACTTCCAGCACGTCTTCGGCCAGCCATTGGTGCTGCATCAGCGACGGTTTGAGCCGCAGCGAGCGACGCTCCTGCTTGAGCCCGGCCTGTTCCAGACCGGCACGCAGCGCCAAGGCCTGCTCATCACCCAGCGCTTGATCTTCCAGCGCCCGTGCGGCATCGGTCGCACGCAGCTCACCAATGCCCCACAACGGCGCACTGGGATGGATATCGAATCGCCCCAGACGCTCGGCCAGCACATCGCTCATCGGCTCCGGGCCAAACACCGAGCGGCTGCCGTCGAGCATCCACACCTCGCCTTCCAGTGCGGTGTCCCAGTTGCCCGCTTCAACGCGGGCGGCGAGCACGCGATTGAACAAGGCCGAGCGTGCGGCGGACAGCAGCATCGAGCGCTGATCCTTGCGCACCCGACGGCCAGCAAACATCTGCAGCGCAGCCGGCACATTGCCGCCATCGCGACCAAACCGCTGCTCACCAAACCAGTTCGGCAGGCCACGCGCCGCGACAATCTGCAGGCGCTCCTCAATGGTCGCCTTGTCACCCTGCACACCACGCAGCACCAGCTTGAAGCGGTTGCCCGCCAACGCGCCACGCTGCAGCTTGCGGTTATGCCAGGTCGATGCCAGCACATGCAGCTCATCCGACTCCAGCAGCGCCAGATCCGGGGCGACCCTCTTCGGCAGATGCACGCTGAAGCGCTGCGTGGTCACCGCATGCCGGTCTTTCTGCCCGGCATAGCTGACACCCATTTCCGGCACGCCAGCCCACTGCGCCAACCGCTTGGCAATGGCCACGGTATTGGCTCCGCGCTTGCGGATGTCGAGCAGCAGGTGCTCGCCCTCGCCGGTTGCTTCGAAGGCGGGAATTTCATCGACCTGGAAATCTTCCGGCACGCTGCGGATCGCCGCAGTCAGAACCGGTTCGCCAAAGGCCAGCGGCAGCGCGATCATGCGGCCACCAACAAGGCTACGGCCTGCGCGGCAATGCCTTCTTCGCGACCGGTGAAGCCCAGCTTCTCACTGGTGGTGGCCTTGATGCTGACCCGGTCCAGATCGATCGCCAACAGCTGCGCGACTTTCTCGCGCATCGCCAACGCATGTGGGCCCACCTTGGGCCGCTCGCAGATCACCGTGATATCGACATTTCCAACCTGCCAGCCACGCGCGCGCAGCAGCTCATTGCAATGGGTGACGAAGCGACTGCTGTCCGCGCCCTTCCAGCGATCATCGGAAGGCGGGAAATGCACGCCGATATCACCCAGCGCCAGCGCGCCGAGCATGGCATCGCACAATGCGTGCAACGCCACATCGCCATCGCTATGTGCCAGCACGCCGCGACTATGCGCTACGCGCACGCCGGCCAACATGATGTGGTCGCCCTCACCAAAGGCATGCACGTCATAGCCTTGGCCGATACGGATGGGAGGGAAGGAAACAGAAGAGTTCATGGCAATACTTCTTGGCAGAGCCGACGCCAACGCGCCGGCAAGGGATCAGCTGCCGCGCCGCGACAGCTCGAATTCGAAACGGGCCAGATCGGCGGGGGTGGTGACCTTGAAATTGCTTTCCGCACCTTCGACCAGCAACGGGCGTACACCCTGCCGCTCCATCGCCATCGCTTCATCAGTGACTTCAACCCCGGCGGCGGCGGCATCGAGCAGCGCGCGGGTGAGTTGATGGCGGCGGAACAACTGCGGGGTCAACGCGCGCCACAACCGCTCGCGTGGCTCGGTGCGGTCAATGCCGCCGTCATCGCCAGCTCGTTTGAGCGTGTCGCGCACCGGCGCGGCAAGAATGCCGCCAACCGGATCAGCGCGCCCTACTTCCAGCAAACGGCTCAGATCGGTCGCTGCAAGATTTGGCCGGGCCGCATCGTGGACCAGCACGAAATCATCGGCACGTACGCTGTCGGGCAAAGCCTGTAGGCCCGCCAATACCGACGCCGCGCGGGTCTCTCCACCCACACAGGTCAGCACCGGCTTGTCGGCAAACGAGGTCCAGCCCGGCCAATCGACATCGTTCTCGGCAATGGCCACCATCACCCCGGCCACGCCCGGATGGGCGAGCAAGGACTGCAGGGCATGGGCGAGCAAGGGCTCGCCATCGGCCAACAGGTACTGCTTGGGCACCGGCCCGCCGAAGCGCGCACCGCGCCCAGCTGCGGGAACCACCGCCCAGGTCTGCACGATCAAGGGATGTTCTCCGGTGGCGACTGCTGATTACCCTGCCCGGCCGGCGTTGTCGTTGCGGTTGCCGCTGCAGGCGCAGGCACCACGGGAGCAGCTACCGGCGCGTCTTCGACGACCCGGTAGAACTTTTCACCCGGCTTGATCATGCCCAGCTCGCTGCGCGCACGCTCTTCGATGGCAGCCTCGCCATCCTTGAGGTCCTGGACTTCGGCCGCCAGGGAATCATTGCGCTGCTGCAGACCGTCGTTGTCACGCTTCTGGTTGGCCACCTGCGCCTCGAGCATCATCACTTCGCCCGAGTTGCCTTGGCCAAACCAGAAGCGGTACTGCAGTAAACCCAGCAGTACCGCCAGCACCAGCAGCAGCCAGCGCCAATTACGCATGACGATCAGCGCTTGAGCGAGACAAACGCATCACGACCGGCATAGCGCGCGCCACTGCCGAGGGCTTCCTCGATGCGCAGCAGCTGGTTGTACTTGGCCACGCGATCGCTGCGGCACAGCGAGCCGGTCTTGATCTGGGTGGCAGTGGTGGCCACAGCGATGTCGGCGATGGTGGTGTCTTCGGTTTCGCCCGAACGGTGCGAGACCACGGCCGCATAACCGGCCTTGTCGGCCATGGCGATGGCTTCCAGGGTTTCGGTCAGGGTACCGATCTGATTGACCTTGATCAGAATGGCGTTGGCGGTGCCCGACTCGATGCCCTCGGCAAAGATCTTCGGGTTGGTGACGAACAGATCGTCGCCGACCAGCTGCACCTTGTTGCCAATACGCTGGGTCAGCAGCTTCCAACCGGCCCAGTCGTTTTCGGCCAGGCCGTCTTCGATGCTGATGATCGGGTACTGCGCGGCCCAGTCGGCCAGGAAGTCGACGAACTGCTCGGAGGTCAGGCGCTTGTTCTCGCCGACCAGGTTGTACTTGCTGTTCTCGTAGAACTCGCTGGAAGCCACGTCCAAGCCCAGCAGGATGTCTTCGCCAGCGTTGTAACCCGCCTTGCCGATCGCTTCCAGAATGGTGTCCAGCGCTTCGACGTTGCTGCGGAAGTCCGGCGCGAAGCCGCCTTCGTCGCCCACCGCCGTGCTCAGGCCGTGGCTCTTCAACACCGACTTGAGCGCGTGGAAGATTTCGGTGCCAGCGCGCAGCGATTCGCTGAACGAGCTGAAGCCAACCGGCAACACCATGAATTCCTGGAAGTCGACGTTGTTATCAGCGTGCGCGCCACCGTTGATGATGTTCATCATCGGCACCGGCAGCGACGGGGTGGCACCGGTCTTGCTGGCTAGGTACTGCCACAGCGCCTGCTTCCTGGAAGCGGCGACGGCGTGGGCGGCGGCCATGGAAACGCCGAGCAGCGCATTGGCGCCCAGGCGGCCCTTGTTCTCGGTGCCGTCCAGATCGATCAGGCGACGGTCCAGGCCGTCCTGGTCTTCGGCGTTGAAGCCGGCCAGTGCGGTGGCGATGGCGCCATTGATATTGCCTACGGCGTTGCGCACGCCCTTGCCCAGATAACGGGTCTTGTCGCCATCGCGCAGCTCCACGGCCTCCTTGGTGCCGGTCGAAGCGCCGGACGGGACGGCGGCGCGGCCGAACGAGCCGTCGGCCAGGGTGACTTCGGCTTCCAGCGTGGGATTGCCACGGCTGTCGAGGATTTCACGGGCGTGGATCTTGGCGATGTTGGTCATGTCTGGGGGCTAGGCTCGTTCAGGAGAGTCTGTTATCGACGGGAAACACAAAAACCAGCCGGGAGTTTAAACGAAGCGCAGGCTGGCGCGGCCGTTGCTTTCGCCTGAAAGCGGCGTGGGCACCTGAAACGGACAAGGCCCGCGCTGGGCGGGCCTTGTTTGATGCCTCCCGTAGTGGGGGGGGGGGGGGGGGGGGGGGGGGGGGGGCGCGCCGCGCGGCCCCCGGCCCCGGCGGGGCGGCCGCGCGCGGGAAGGCCGGGGGGGACACCCCCCGCGCCGGCCGCCCG